>NZ_BPRG01000048.1:0-50356 GCF_036984265.1 Pseudonocardia sp. D17
CGACCATCCCGAGCGGGCGCTGCGCGAGCTCTCCGCGAACGCCCACCTCGTCGTGATCGGCGCCCGGGGCCGCTCCCGTGGGCTCGAGCTGGGGCAGGTGAGCCGGCGGATCGTCATGGCTGCCCTCTGCCCCGTGATGGTCGTCGGGTCGGATGTGCGGCCGCGGACCTCGTCCGACAGCGTCGGAGCTGCGGACTGAGCACGGAGCAATAAGTCCCGCAGCAACCACCCAGCAGCCGGGACACTCATCGGGACACGCGCCAGGGGGCCGTGTCCATCGGGACACGGCCCGTCCGTGGCGTCCGTCAGGTGCTGATCGGGACGGTGACCGGTTCGGGTGCCTCCGGCGCCGCCGGAGTCGGAATGCGGATCTCGAGGATCCCGTCCTTGTAGGTCGCGGTGATGTCGCCCTCGGCAACGCCGTCGGGCAGCGGCAGCGAGCGCGCAAGGGCGCCGTAGCGCATCTCGTGGCGGGTGTAGCCCTTGTCCTCGCGGTCCTTCTCGATCCGGCGCTCGGCCTTGATGGTCAGCATGCCTGCTGCCGCCGTGATGGTGACGTCCTTCGCCGGGTCGATCCCCGGCAGCTCGGCCTTGATCACCTGAACGTCGCCGTCGTGGTACTCGTCGACGCGGATGAGGTCCTCACCCGGCCAGTCCCAGGCCAGCCCGAACGGGCGGCGCATCGGCAGCGAACGGAACCACTCGTCGAAAAGGCGGTCCATCCGCCCGAAGGGCAGGGCATCGGTATTGCGGTCTCGGCGAGAGATCGTGCTCATCGGGTCGTTCCTTTCGATGTCTCGACTATCGGTGGCCTCCTCGAGGCTCCCCTCCAGGGCAACCGTGCGCAGGTGCCGTGCGACCCCCCTCGTACCGGACGGAGGTCCCCCAGGGAGCGTGCGTTTCCCGCGAGCGGATGGGCCACCGAACCTGAGCGTGGGGTGAAATCTGCGAATGGCTGGTGGCCGCAAGCTCGTCAGCACGAGCAACACGGGGGTGGGGTTTCGCCGTGCACGACCAGGACCGCGCCGGCGGCGTGCTCCGCGCAGGCGGAGCTGACCGAGCCGAGCAGCAGGCCACTGAATCCGCCGTGCCCGCGGCTGCCCACGACGAGGACGAGTGCGTCCCCGCTCGCCTCGAGCAGGACCCGGGCGGCGCCGCCTCGGGCGACGGTTTCGCGCACCGGAACCGATGGCTGTGGACCGAGCACCTCGACGACGGTGTCGTGCAGGACGTGTACGGCGTCCTGCTGCGGGTCCCAGACCGCAGGCCACACGCCGGTGGCGGTGGCGCGGGCGGGGAGCATCCAGGCCGTCACAGCTTCGAGTTCGGCGCCGGTGGCGAGGGCCAGGAACAGCCCCCACCGCAGAGCTTGCTTCGAGGGCTCGGACCCGTCGACCCCGACCACGACACGTTCGGCGTGTGAGATCGAGGCGCTCGTAGCGATCATTGCCGCAGACTCACCATCGCGAGGCCGAACCGAAGAGGGCGCGTCACCTGTTGCTGCACGTCGCCGTCCAGGTCTGTCGGCCGGGCGCTTCAGCGCACCGACGTCACGGACGTGAGCCGTTCGCCCAGCTCGGCGCCCCAACGCCGGGCGCGGTCGCGCTCGGCAGGCAGCAGCGGACCGGACATGTCGCGCAGCCAGAAGGTCTCGGGGGGAGCCAGCGGCTCGCCGCCCAACGAGCGCAGCCGACGCATCATGGCGCGCGCGGCCGAGCCCCACAGGAACGCGCTCGGGAGGCGCGTGTCGACGGTGGCGACGCGACCGGGGACGTCCGCGGCGGCGAGCGAGCGCAACCACTCACGCATCCCCGGACCGGAGGTCACCGCTGCGGCACCCATCTCCCGGGCCGCCCGGCGACTCCCGGGGCGGCTGAGGCCGAACGTGTGGGTGGGTGCCGCGACCACGAGCAGGTCGGCGCCTGCTGCGACGCCGGGTCCGGCCCGCGACACGTCGACGATGTCGACGTCGGCATCGGGCACCGCCGACCGAAGTCCCTCGGCGAGGGCCTGGGCGACCAGACCCGTGTTGCCGAAGCAGGTCTCACAGGCAACGAGCACGCGCACGACCAGCACCTCCTCGTCGCCGTGGCGATGAGCGGGCCATGTCAGCCATTTCCGTGGACGACGTGTCCGATGCGGATGCCGGCGAAGTCGACGACGACATCGGGGCGGTCCGGGTCGACGGAGCCGATGTGAACGCCGGCGAAGTCACGGACCTCGCCGTCCTCACCGACGGTGCCGAGCCGGACCCCGCTGTCGTCGACGACGAACCCGCCGGTCACGACGGCGGAAGCAGACGCGGGCATGGTGGCCCCTTTCGGTAGGGCCCGGTCGTCCGGGCGGTGCCGTACACGGTCCGCCGGTTCCGGGTGGTCCGGCCAGGGCCGGAGGGCGGCCATGGACGGGACCTCGGTCTCTGCGTCGCCGTCGCAGGGACCGACCCTGGGCCTCCCGGACAAGGCCGATCGACTCTGCCCGGGTCGTCCGGCGGAGGCCGAGGATCTCCCTGTCGGCACGACGTTCGGCGCACCGCGACCCGAGGGGACCTCCATGGCGACGACGACCGAGCGACCCGCTCCGGACGACCCGGTCCGGCGCATTCTGCGAGCACCGGTGGCGTCGATACCTGCGGAGCGGAGCGCCCGGGAGGTCGCCGAGGAGCTGGTCGCCGACGAGGTGGGGGCGGTGCTCGTCGACGGGTCCCACGGGCCGGTCGGCATCGTCTCCGAACGCGACGTCGTCACCGCCCTGGCGACCGGCAGCGACCTCGACCGGCTCCAGGCGGCCGATCTCATGAGCACCGAGCTGGTCTGGGCCGACCCCGACGACGGGATCGGCGATGTCGCGCGACGGATGCACGAGGCGAACGTGCGGCACATGCCCGTGCGCGGAGCGTCGGGGGCTGTCGCCGGGATCGTGTCGGTGCGCGACGTCCTCGACGTGCTCGCCGCGCCGACGGACTGATGCGGCGCCGGTGCAGCGTGAGTGGTCGATCGGCCGGGTGGGCCTTCGGTCGCCGACGGTGACCGGCCTCCCGTTGATCAACCGCCGACGCCGACCTCTGCCCGGTGTGGCCGGGACAGTCGGCTCGTACCTGCCGTCGACCAGCAGTGTCAGGCCTTGTGCACGGTCCCGGTCCGGTTCACGGCGCGCTCGGGGGTGGGCTGCAGCCTGTGCGTGGAGATGCCGCGATCAACCAGGACCTCCGACGACGACCTGGATGAGGACGAACGCGGCGACGACGAAGACGAGGTAGGCGAACCAGTGCTGCAGCCTGCTGGTCGGGACCCGGCGCGCCACGCGGCCGGCGAGCAGCGAGCCGACGATTGCGGCACCGGCGAAGGCGAGGGTGAGGCCGAGGTCGAGGTGGGCCTCGCCGAGGTGGGCGGCGAACCCGGCACCCGAGTTGATCACGATGACGGCCAGCGAGGTGGCTACCGCCGTGCCCATGGGCAGGCCGAGCAGCAGGACGAAGGCGGGGACGATCAGGAAGCCACCGCCGACACCGAACAGGCCGGTCAGGAACCCGACGGCCAGCCCGGCGGCGATCGACTTGGGTAGGCAGCCGCGCCAGTTCACCCCGCCCTCGGGCAGGGCGCAGTCCCCGCCGATGGTGTCGGTGCCGGTGAGCATCCGGATCCCGGCGGCGATCATCAGCAGGGCGAATCCGGCGAGGACCAGGCGGGGGTCGAGAAGCCGGTTGACCGCGGCCCCGGCGAAGGCTGCGCCGGCCCCGGTCACTCCGAAGATCGCGGCGATGCGCCAGCGGATCTGCCCGGCCCGCAGCCGTGGGATCAGCGCCGCGGCTGCGGAGACCCCGACGACGACCAGCGACATCGGGATCGCCGCGGCGATCGGCACGCCGACGCCGTACACCAGGGCGGGCACGGCGAGGATCGACCCGCCGCCGCCGAGCAGGCCGAGCAGGATCCCGATGAGCACACCGAGGCCGAGTGCGGCGATCACGAGGTCGTCACCTCCTGGTTCGGGCGATCCCGTCGAGCGTGCGCGAGGGGGTGACGGGCGTGCCGGCACGGTTGTACGGCAGGGCGGAGAGGGGCAGCGGTGGTTCCTTTGCCGTCATCGGTGGGGACCGCGCCTGAACAGGACCGGATCGGTCTGTGGCGGGCGCGGCGGCCACCCGTGGCCCGGGGCCGTGGGTCAGGCGCCAGCGGGCTCGGGCTGCTCGCTGTGCAGTCCGGCGTCGGCGGCGTGGTCGTAGCCGTCGTCGACCAGCACGAGGGTGCGGCCGGGCCGGTCGAGGATCGACCCGGCGATCGAGGCGCGGTAGCCCGAGCCGCAGTAGACCCACACCTCGCCCTCCGGGACCTCGCCGACCCGTTCGGCGAGCTCGTGGATCGGGATGTGGAGCGAGCCGCGGACCCCACCGCCCGCGCGCTCGTCGTCACGACGGGCGTCGAGCACGGTGAACCCGCCAGGCCGCTCGGCCAGGGCGGCGGCGAGCCCGGCGAAGTCGCTGACCGGGTAGGAACGCAATGCCCGCCCGTCGGCGAGCTCCTCGATCTCGCCGTAGGCCATCCCGGCGAGGCGGTCGATCCCGATGCGGACGAGCTCGCGGCGGGCGCGGGCGACCTGCTCGACCGACTCGCCGATCAGCGTCAGCGGGGCACCCCACGGATACAGCCAGCCCACGTAGGTCAGGAAGTTCGTGGACAGCTCGAACCCGAGCGAGCCGGCCAGGTGCCCGGCGGCGAACGCGGTGCGCTCACGCAGGTCGACCACCCACTCTCCGGCCTCGATCCGCCGGCGCAGCTCGGCCGGGTCGACCGGCTCGGGCAGCGTCAGGTCGACCGGGCCGGGGCCGCGGCGGTTGAGCGGGCCCATGTGGGCGTAGTAGGCCGGGTACGCGGCGAGCCCGGCGATCAGGGTGTCGACGTAGTCCTGCTCGGCCAGGGTCAGCGCGGGATTGACCTCGGCCTGCGCTCCGACGGTGGAGGCGTCGCCGCTCGTCGGGGTGGCCGAGCAGAAGCTGCCGAACCCGTGGGTCGGGTAGATCGGGGTGTCGGCGGGAAGCTCGGCGGCCAGCCGGCGCACCGAGTGGTATTGGGCGTGGGTGAGCAACTCGGTGTCCTCCGGGCGCACGAGGTCGGTGCGGCCGGTCGCGCCGTAGAGCATCGAGCCACCGGTGAACACACCGTGGACGTGCCCGTCGGCGTCCTGCAGGACGTAGCTGACGTGGTGATGGGTGTGTCCGGGGGTGTGCAGCACCCGCAGCCGCATGCGCCCGGCCTCGAGCACATCGTCGTCGGTGACCGGGTGGTGGTCGAAGTCCAGCTCGTCGCCGGCCGCGAGCACGTACGCGGCGCTGGTCGAGCGGGCCAGCTCCAGCCCGCCGGAGACGTAGTCGTTGTGCACGTGGGTCTCGACCACGTGCGACAGCCGCAGCCCGCGCTCGTCGAGCAGCGCGGTGATCCGGTCGATGTCGCGTTGCGGGTCGACCACCACCGCGGTCTCGCCGTCGTGGACGAGGTAGCTGCGGTCGCCCAGGCCGGTCGTCTCGATCGTCACGACCTGGGGGCGGCCGATGCCCTCGTACGCGCTGTCGCGTGTCGCGTCCATATCCTGCTCACTTCCCTACCCCGTAGGGTATCTCGTTGCAGATCGATGTCGTCGGCAGGTAGGGCACTGGGCTGCGGCGGCCCTCTGGGCCCACGTCGTGCTTCCACCTGCGGCAGCGGCCGGTTCACCGCGCCGGCACGGACCGGGCCGTACCCGACACCTCTAGGGGTGTGCAATATCGCCAATGGGCGGCCGACGCCGACCCGTCCCGTCGGCGCGCTGATCAGGCCAGCGACAGGAAAAGGCGCTCGAGCTCGGCTTCGTCCACCCGCCGTGAGCCGTCGACATCCTCGGCGACGCATTGCCGCAGACCCGTAGAGATGATCTTGAATCCGGCCTTGTCCAACGCGCGCGACGCCGCCGCGAGTTGCGTGACCACGTCTGCGCAGTCACGACCTTCCTCGATCATCCGGACGATCCCGCCGAGCTGCCCCTGCACGCGCTTGAGCCGAGCCACCACGTCGGTCAGCTTCGCGGCGTTCACATCCATGGCGCATCTCCTCCGTCTGGGCGTCTCGTGTACCCCGGGGGGTATGACGCCAGCCTATTGCGTCCTATTCCGGCGGCCCGACGACGGGTCGCGTACCGTCCGCGCCTCCTTGCCGGAACACGGTGGCCGTCCTGCGGCTGAGCCGGGCACGTGCGTGGTCGCCGGTCGTCGAGGCCGCGGCTGGGTGTCAGCGCAGAACGACGTCAACCGCGGCGTCCCACGCCCCCCTAGCCACGTCCACGCCTCGCGCGGCCGGCGCCGTCGTGTCCACCGCCAGGGCCTCGGGCCACGCGTCCATGGTTGCGGCCATCTGCGCCGCGACGGCCGGCGTCGCGTCGGAGGCCGAGCCGTGCCGGGCCCGGATTCGTGCGGTGGCCACGTCCGACGAGGTCACGCAGCGCAGCTGGACGAGCTCCGCTGCAGCCTCGTCGGCCGCGGCCGCCGCCTCGGCCCGCCGGCGGGCGGACGTCCAGCTCGCGTCGAGCACGACCGACTCGCCGAGGGACAGCAGCGACACCGCGCGGCTCAGGACCTCCCGGTAGGTCGTGCTGGTGCGGTCCGGTGAGTACAGGCCGGTGCCGAACGGAGCGGCCGCGGAGGTCGAGGGGTCCATGCCGGCCAGCTCCTTGCGCACGCGGTCGCTGGAGACCAGCACGGCGCCGGTGCGGTCGGCCAGCCCGGCGGCGAGTGTCGACTTGCCCGTCCCCGGCAGCCCGCCGACGAGGACGAGCCGCGGCGCTCCGGCGCGCAGGTGGGCCACGGTGAGCGTGAGGAGCCGGGCCGCGTCGGCGTCCGCACCGACGTCGGGCTGCTGGAGGTGACGTACGGCGGCGACGGTGGCCCGCACGCCCGCCCGATAGGCGACGTAGTGGTGCACGAGCGTCTCGGGAGCGGGATCGGCGGCGAACTCGGCGTACGCGTGAAGGAAGTACAGCGCCGCCGCGTCCGCGCCGAGCCGCTCGAGGTCCATGGCGAGGAACGCGGCGTCGTCGAGGCCGTCGACGTGGCGCAGGGAGTCGTCGAAGTCCAGGCAGTCGAGAGCCCGAGGGCCGTCGTCGAGGCAGAAGACGTCGTCGGCGAGCAGGTCGCCGTGGCCGTCCACCACACGGCCCTCGGCGGCGCGCCGGACGAACAGCGGGCGACGGCCGGCCAGGAAACGCGCAGCGAGCCGGCCCGCGCCGTCGAGCAGGCCCGGGTCGAGCGCGTCGCCGCGCAACGCTTCCATCCCCGCGAGGTTGCCCCGCCAACGCTCGAGCAGGGCGTCGGCACTCGCATCGGCGGTGATCGGCGCGGACCGCTCGGAGCGCGCGTGGAACGCGGCGAGCATCCTGGCCAGCCGACGCAGGTGGTCGGTGACGTCGCCGCCGTCGGACACCAGGCGGGAGAGCCGCCGGTCGTCGGGCATGCGCCGCATCACGAGCACCGGCTCGGCGCAGCCTGCGCCGTCGAGCCGCGCCGTTCCGAGGTACACGTCCGGGGCGAGGCGGCGGTTGAGCCGCAGCTCGCGCTCGATCGCAACCCGACGCAGCGCGGACGTCGAGAAGTCGCAGAACGAGGTGCGCACCGGCTTCTTGACCTTGTAGGCCCGGTCGCCGACGAGCAGCACGATCCCGACGTGCGTCTCGTGCACCTGCGCGCTCGCGGACCCGGCCCCGGCAGGCCTCATTCGTCGGGCAGCGTGCGTGCGACCAGCCCGAGCAGGTCCGCGACGCGCTCGGCGTAGCCCCACTCGTTGTCGTACCACCCGAAGACCTTCACCAGGCCCTCGACGACGCGGGTCAGACCGAGATCCATCAGGCAGGACGCGCGCTCGCCGACGACGTCGCGGGAGACGATCGGTTCCGTCGTGGACCGGAGCACCCCCTTGAGGGCGCCGTCGGCCGCCGTGACGAACGCGTGGTTCACCTGGGCCGCCGTGACCGGCGTCGAGAGCCGAACAGTGAGATCGACCAGCGAGACGTCCTCGACGGGCACTCGCAGGGACAGCCCGTCCAGACGGCCGGCCAGCCTGGGCAGGACCGCGCCGATGGCCCTGGCGGCTCCGGTCCCGGTCGGAATGATGTTGACCGCCGCGGATCGGGCCCGTCGGGGGTCGTGGTGCGGACCGTCGACGAGGTTCTGGTCGGCGGTGTAGCTGTGCACGGTGGTCAACAGCCCCTCCTCGATCCCGAACGCCTGGTCGAGGACGTATGCCATCGGCGCTGCGCAGTTCGTCGTGCAGGATGCCGCCGAGAGCACGTGGTCGCGCATCGCTTCGTAGTCGCTGTCGTTGACGCCCATGACGATGGTGGCGTCCATCCCCGAGCCCGGCGCGGTCAGCACGACCTTGCGGACGCCGGAGCTCAGGTGCGCCGCGGCCGCGTCGCGGGTGCGGAACCGGCCGGTCGCGTCGACGACGATCTCCACACCGTCCTCGGACCAGTCGACGTCCGTCGGGTCCTGCCACTGCGTCACGCGCACGGCGCGGTCGTCGACGGACAGATAGCCATGGGACAGCTCGATCCGCTTGTCCCATCGGCCGTAGGTGGAGTCGCGCGCCAGGAGGCCCGCGACCTGCTCGGCGCCGGCCACGTCGTTGGCCGCGACGATCTCGAAGGAGCAGTCGGCGCGGTCCTCGGCGATCCGGAACAGTGCCCGGCCGATCCGTCCCATCCCGTTGACCCCGATGCGTGTGCGCATCTCTCGCTCCTCTCGTCGTCCCGGAGCTCCACCGTCCGCTGCGCCCCCGGCGATCGGCAGGGCCCGGCGACGGTGATCGGCGGGCCCAAGGTCCCTGAGTGCCCCTCCCGGCCCGCGGGTGGGTGACGCCACGGCGATTGGGGCCGTCCGGCCCCTCCGCACGGGACGGATGGCGGCTCGGCCCGGTCACAGCTGGTCGCCATGGTGATGTCAGGACGGATCAAGGAGGACCGATGGGTGCTGGACCGAGCCGTGCCGTCGTCGTCGCGGTCGACGGGTCGAGCGCGGCGCTGGACGCCGTGCGGTGGGCCGCTGCAGAGACAGCCGGTCGGGGGGCGGAGCTGCGCCTGGTCACCGCGGCCCAGTGGGCTGTCCCGTCGCCGATGGGAATGACCACGCTCGGCCAGGAACGGCTCCGTCGGGTGCTCGTCGAGGCGGCCGAGGACGCCCTCGCCGAGGCCGCTGCCGAGGCCCGCCGGATCGCGCCGGAGGTCGAGGTGCGCACCGAGGTGGCGACCGGCACCCCGACGCCGACCCTGCTCGCGCGTTCGCGGGAGGCTGCGCTGCTGGTACTGGGGTGTCGGGGGTTGGGTGGGTTCGCCGGGCTGCTCGCCGGCTCGGTCACGATCTCGGTGGCCGCGGCGGCGGCATGCCCGGTGGTGGTCGTGCGCGGGATCGTGGGCTCGACGGGTCGGTTGCCCGTCGTCGTCGGCGTCGACGGCAGCCCGCACAGCGAGGCCGCGCTGGCGTTCGCGTTCGCGCAGGCGTCGGCCCGTCGGGTTCCGCTGTTGGCCGTCCACGTCTGGAGCGACACGATGATCGACCCGATCGCCGCGCCCGCGGTCGACTGGGCTGCACTCGCGATCGGTGCCGAGGAGGTGCTCGCCGAACGCCTGGCCGGCTGGGGGGAGAAGTTCCCCGACGTCGAGGTGGGGCGGCGGGTCGTGCGTGACAACGCGGCGGCGACGCTGGTGGAGATGTCGGTCGGTGCCCAGCTCGTGGTCGTCGGCAGCCGCGGTCGCGGCGCGCTGCGCGGGGCGTTGCTCGGCTCGGTCGGCCAGGCGCTGCTGCGGCACGCGTCGTGCCCGGTCGCGGTCGTGCGTGAGGACGCGTCGTGAGCGCCCCGGTCCAGTGGCAACGACCCGTCGTCGCCGGGGTGGACGGCTCGTCCGCCGCGCTGGCCGCGGTGGAGCGGGCCGCGGAGGAAGCCGCGGTCCACGGTACGAGCCTGCGGCTGGTCGCCGCGGTCGAGTGGACGACCTACCGCGCGATCGGGTTGCCCGCGCTGGGGGAGGACCACCTGCGCGACGTTCTCGTCACCCAGGCGCGCGGGCACCTGGAAACGGCCGCCTCGCAGGTCGCGGCGCTGCGGCCGGAGCTGGAGCTGAGCACCGAGGTCGTCGGCGGAGCCGCGGCGGCGGCGCTCGAGCGCGAGTCGCAGGGTGCCTCGCTGGTCGTCGTGGGCGGCCGGGGCGCCGGGGGGTTCGACGAGCTGCTGCTCGGTTCGGTCGCGCTGGCGCTCGCAGGGCGCTCCCATTGCCCGGTCGCGGTCGTGCGGGATGTGGCCGCGGCGGTCGACGCACCGGTCGTGGTCGGTGTGGACGACTCCGCGGACCGCGACGACATCCTGCGGCTCGCGTTCACCGAGGCCGCCGCGCACGGCTGCGGGCTCGTGGTGGTGCATGCCTGGAGCGGGGCGAAGCTCGACCCCCTCGCGCTCCCGCTGCTGGACTGGTCGCTCGTCGAGTCGGGGTGCGACGATCTGGTCGCGGGGTGGACCGCGCCCTGGGAGAAGGAGTTCCCGGAGGTCTCCGTCCGCCGGGTGTTCGTCCGTGACGGTGCCGCCGGTGCCCTCACACGGCTCTCGGAGAACGCCCGGGCGGTCGTGGTCGGCAGCCGGGGCCGCGGCGCGGTCCGTGGGTTCCTGCTCGGCTCGGTCAGCCGGGCGCTGGTGCACCACGCGCATTGCCCCGTCGTCGTCCCCACACGGGGGCCGGAAAGGGAGTCGTGAACCCGCGCCCCGCCCGTACAAGGCGGTCACGATGAGCGTGTACACCCTTCGACGCACTCTCGTCCGTGACGTGATGTCCACGGTCGTCGTGTCCGTCACGCCGGACTCGACCTTCGACGAGGTTGCTCGCGCGCTCGTCGGGCGCGGGGTGCGGGCGGTACCCGTGCTCGACGACGGACGTCTGGTCGGTGTCGTGTCCGAGGCCGATCTTGCGCGCACCGGTGAGCAAGGAGATCCCCAGCCGGCGCTGCGCACGCACGGCTGGTGGCGTCGGCGCGACCTCGATCGTCCGACGACGGCCGCCGAGCTCATGAGTAGCCCTGTGATCAGCGTCGGCCCGGACAGGTCGGTCGCCGAGGCGTCCCGGCTCATGCGCGCGCGGGGAGTGGGATGGCTGGCCGTGGTGGAGCAGGAGGAGCAGGGCGACGCCCGGCTGGTCGGCGTGCTGGGCCGGTCGGACGTGCTCGCGGTCTTTCTGCGCGACGACCACGAGCTGCGGGCCGAGATCGTCGACCAGGTCTTCCGGCGCATCCTGCTCGTCGACCCGACCGGCCTACGCGTCGACGTCGAGGACGGCGTCGTGACACTCGCCGGGGAGGTGCCTCAGCAGTCCGACGCCGAGCTCGCCGCCGCACTCGTGTCACGACTGGAGGGGGTCGTGGCCGTCGAGAACAGGCTGTCGTACCGGTTCGCCGACGCCTCGGGCGGACCGCTGCGGGTACCGCTGTTCTGACTGTGAGGCTCCCGCCGGTACCAGCTGGTCCGTGGACCTCCGGCCTCCGCGGGACGAGCCACCCGGCCCCCTCGATCGGGGCCACGCGGCCCTGTGGCCGTCATGGTTCATTGTGGAGGATGAGGAGATGGTTGAGCAGGCGGAAGTCAAGGCGCACAATGCGATTCGGCCGACGCCACGGGTGTCCGAGCCCGTGCTCGAGGCGTCGGAACCCGACGAGGACGATCCTGCGACGACCCGCGTCGTGACTCCCCTTGCCACCGACGTACTCGAGCGCAGCGCCCTTGACGCGCTCTACGGCGACGGACCCGAATGGGACGTCGACGCCGAGCGCCGGAAAGAACACGCAGGCGTCAGGAGGACCATCATGTTGCGCGCGCGCCCCGGTGACTGGCTCGTCCTCCCACCGCCGCCGACAGGGCACCACCGGCGCCGCGGCCAGGTGATCGGACTCCTGCATCCGGACGGCTCACCGCCCTATCGTGTCCGCTGGCTCGACGACGACCGGGTGACCGTCGTCCTGCCTCCGCCCGGGACTCGAGTCCTGCGCCACGACGAGCCCGTCGCGAGCGGGTGACGTGCCCGGTCAGGCACGAGGAGCGCAGTACCTACGCGGTCCGCGGAGACCCGGCGTGGGTCTGGCCTGGACGAAGGAGCAGATGTGTCTCTCGACGGAGCCTGGCACAACGAACTCGGATCGACCCTGACCATCACCACGAAGGACGACGGCACCCTCGAAGGGACCTACGAGTCGAGGGTCGGAGAGACCACGGGCAGCTACCCGGTGACCGGACGGCACCATCCCCGTCCCGGTGACGGCGCTGGCTCTGCGGTGGGCTGGGTCGTCTCGTGGACGAACTCGTCGACGGACTGCTACTCCCTGACGTCGTGGGCCGGTCAGTACTTTGCTGCCGAACCGGAACGGTTGTCCACGACCTGGCTGCTCGTGATGGAGGGCGCGCCGGGTGAGGCGTGGGAGTCCACCCTCATCGGCCAGGACCTGTTCACACGGACCGTCCCGCACGATGCCGAGGTCCGACGACGGCTGGCTTACGGCACGAAGTCGTCGCATCCGCTCCGCCGGTCGTGATCCGGCCTTGTAAGTCGAACCACTTTCTGAGCCAGGGCCCCGCCCCATCGCCGGTTCTCCTCGCGTCACCACCTTCGGAAGCCGAGCCCTCGGGTCGTTCGACCCTGCTGCACCGGGCCGTCGGGCCGGGGCCACCGTGACCCACAGCCGTGGCCGGGCCGCGACGGCAGACGGCATCGTCTGGGGACGTTCGGGAGGGGAGGAACCGTGGGCGATCAGGGGGCGCGCAGCGTCGTGGTCGGCGTCGACGGATCGGAGGCGGCGTCGGATGCCGTGCGGTGGGCCGCCGACGAGGCGGCTCGCTCACATCTGCCGCTGCGGCTCGTCGCGGCGGTCGAGTGGGTCACGCCGCACCGCATCGGTGCCACGGGGCTCGAGCCGCCGGACGTACGCGAGGCCGTCGTGACGACGGCGGAAGGATGGCTCGCCGACGCGCGCACCCTGGCCGAGGACGCCGCATCACTGCCAGGGGTGGAGACAGAGGTGCGTGGCGGTACCGCGGCCGCCGTGCTGCATCAGGAGTCCGCCGCCGCACAGCTGGTCGTCGTCGGTCATCGCGGCCTTGGTCGTGTGTCGGGTTTGTTGAGCGGATCGGTCGCGGTGGCCGTGGCTGCCTCGGCGCGATGCCCCGTTGTCGTCGTGCGCGGCACTGCGACGGCGAACGGCCCGGTGGTCGTGGGCGTCGACGGCTCGATGGTGAGCGAGGGCGCGCTGTCCTACGCCTTCGCCACCGCGTCCGCCCGCCGCGCCAGGCTGGTCGCCGTCCACGTATGGAACGACTCGACGATCGACACGGCCGACTGGGCGCTCGGGGACCGGGACGCCATCGAGGCGACCGAACACGAGGTGCTCGCCGAGCGGCTGGCCGGTTGGTCGGAGAAGTACCCCGATGTCGCCATCGAACCGCTGATCGTGCGGGACGACCCGGCTTCGGTTCTGGTCGACCACACGGCGACCGCACAGCTCGTCGTGGTCGGTAGCCGTGGCCGTGGTTCGGTCCGCGGGACGCTGCTCGGGTCGGTCAGCCAGGCCCTGCTGCGTCACGCAAGCTGTCCCGTCGCAGTGGTCCGGCCGTGACCGCGGTGGCGCGGGGCGTGCTGCGGCGCACGCTGGTCCGTGACGTGATGACGACCGATGTGGTGTCGGTGGCGCCGGACACCTCGTTCGACGAGGTGACGCGGGCGCTGCTGGAGCGGGGGATCCGCGCGGTGCCGGTGATCGACGACGGGGTGCTGGTCGGTGTCGTGACGGAGGCCGACCTCGTCCGCACGGCCGAGCAACGTGACCCGGACCGGCTGGGTGAACCCGGCTGGTCGGTCCACGACGCCCGCACCGACCGGCCGACCACCGCAGCCGACGTGATGAGCACGCCCGCGATCTATGTTCTGCAGGACGCCTCGGTCGCCGAGGCGGCGCGGCGGATGCGCATCCGGAGCGTGGGCTGGCTGCCGGTGCTCGACGAGGTCGGGGGCCGTGTCGTGGGGGTGCTGGGACGCTCGGATGTCCTCGCGGTGTTCCTGCGTGACGACGCGGAGCTGCGCGCGGAGGTCGTGGACGAGGTGTTCCGGCACTTCTTGCACGTCGGGCCGGGTGAAGTCGAGGTCGGGGTCCGCGACGGTGTCGTCACGCTTCGGGGTCGGCTCGCGACGAGGTCGGACGTGGAGCTGGCCGTCGCGCTGGTCGCCCGGCTCGAGGGTGTGGTCTCGGTGGTCGACGAGTTGACGTACGGGCCGCCGCCGGGTGGTTCCCCGGCCGGGGCGCCGGGCGGGGCGCCGGGCGGCGACGAGGCTGCTCGGGGTGGCACGGTCGTCGTGGCGGTCGATGTGAGTGCGTCGGCGCGGGCGGCGGTGTGGTGGGCGGGGGATGTCGCGGCGGCATGCGGGGCGCGGCTGCGTCTGGTGCACGCGGTCCGGCCCGAGGACGGCCGTGACAGCCCGGCCGCGGCGGTGCTGCGGGAGCTGTGTGCGGATGCCGAGCGGGCAGGGGTGTCCGACGTGGACAGCGTGATGGTGACGGGTACCCCGGCGGAGGTGCTTGCCGCACATGCGGTCGGCGCGCGGCTGCTGGTGCTCGGCAGTGCGGGTGCGCGGTCGGGTCCGGGGATGACGGGGCCGTTGGCCCGGCTGCTCGCCGACGGTGTGGACTGTCCGTTGGCGGTGGTCCGTGGTGCGTCGGTGGAGCTGCCGGCGCCTCGGCAGGGCCCGGTCGTCGTCGGGGTCGACGGGTCGGTGCCCGCTCGCGCGGCGGCCGACCTCGCCGCTGATCTGGCCGCCGGGTGGGGGGCGTCGGTGACCCTGGTCCACTCCTGGACCGAGCTGAGGCGCGATCCGGATGGTCGACTGCATCTCGATGGTGAGCACCGGGGTGCACAGCAGGCCGCGGCGCGGCGGGTCCTGGACGCGGAGGCCGCGCGGGTGCGGCAGCGTCGGCCGGGGTTGTCGGTCGGTACCGAGCTCGGTGAGGAACCGGCGCTGTCGACGTTGTTGTACCAGGCGCGGGGGGCGCGAGCGGTGGTCGTGGGCCATCGTGAGCACACCGTGACCGGCACGACGCAGGCATCGGTGCTGCAGGGTCTGCTCGCCTTCGCGCCCTGCCCGGTGATCCGGGTGCGCTGACGGAAACGCACGCATCGGCGCAGTCGTGCGGGCGGGGCGTGTGCTCAGCTGGCGTGACGGTCGGCTCTGTTCCGGAGCCCCTTCGGGTCGTGTCGATGTCGCGCTCGGGACCCTCGCCACGACGAACGAGGACCTCCGGGACGTCCGCGCCGGACCCCTCGGCCCTACGCCGGTGGCGGCCGGGTGCGGTGTGCTCATGGAGCAAATCCCTTCGGCGACCCTGCGCCCGTATCGGCACGTTCGGCGCCGAGAGTCCTCAGGAGGAAGCGATGGGCAAGGACGAGCAACCGGACCGCCGTCCGCGACGGCAGCGCCGGCTGCCGCACCGCCGAAGCGACCGTATCGAGGCCCTCACGACGTGGGGGCTGTGCAGTCTCGCTGCCGTGCTCGTCGTCGTCGTTGCGTTGGCGGGCTCGTGGGCACATAACGCGGCCTCGGACGAGGTTCGCCAAGAACACGGCGACCGCCAGCCGACGGTCGCGGTGGCCCTGTCGAGCGTCCCAGCCGTTGCGACGGACCGCGGCGCACCGGCGTACGGAGATGTCCGGTGGACCGCCGCGGACGGATCTGTCCGGACCGGAACCGCCCAGGTGCCACCCATGACCGCCGCGGGAAACGAGGTCACGGTCTGGACGAACGATCAGGGCGAGCTCGTCGCTCCTCCGCTGGGCTCGGAGTTCCCGCTGGTCATGACGGCCATGGCCGTTGTCTTCGCTGTTGCCCTCGGGGGCGCCGTGCTCGTGCTGGCCAGGGCGGGGGAACAGCGGCTGCTGGGCCGGCTGCGCGCGGCGGAGTGGGAGGCCGAGTGGCGTCGCGTGGAGCCCGGCTGGAGCGGTCGGGAAGGATCGGAACGGCGCTGACGACTCGAGGCCGGCACAGACCCGGCCGATGACCGGGCCTGCACACGTGACAACGCGCCGGACTCCCCGACGAAATCGGTGTCGTCGGAAGTCCAGTTGTCGGGCCTCGGCTCAGCAGGTGGTTCGTGCGACCGATGGACGACCGATGCCGCCGATGCGTTGCGGCTCTCGGCCGACCGGAGGGGCCCTAGGGCCTGCGGCGCCGGGCCCGAGAGCACTGCCGTGCGGATCCGCGATCGGCGATCGTCGGAGAAGCGAGACCGAGCGGGAGGAACCATGGACACCGACAGCCCAGGTGCGCACCTCGGAGCCACACGGGTCGGGGCAGTGGTCGTCGGCGTCGACGGGTCCGAGTACGCACTCTCGGCGACGCGGTGGGCGGGGGCCGAGGCGCGCCGGCGCGGGTTGCCGTTGCGGATCGTGTCTGCCGTCGGGTGGACCACGTACGCGCCGGTCGGGCTCCCCGCGCTGGGGGAGTACAGGCGTGGTCTGGCGCTGGAGACCGCACGCGCGATGGTCGACGCAGCGGCGGACGTCGCGACGGCGACCGTGCCGGATGTCGAGGTGCAGCGCGAGGTACGCGGCGGGGTTCCGTCGCGGGTGCTGGTCGAGGAGTCCGCGTCGGCGAACGTGCTGGTCGTCGGCAACCGCGGCAGCGGCGGGTTCGCCGGTCTCACGCTCGGGTCCGTGGGCGTCACGCTCGCGGCACACGCACGCTGCCCTGTCGTGGTGGTGCGCGGAGACGGCGACGGCATCGGTCGTCCCGGTGCACCAGTGGTCGTCGGTGTCGGCGACGAAGGCACGGCCGAGGGCGCCCTTTCCTTTGCCTTCGAGGAGGCGGCGCGACGTGGGGTTCCGCTCGTCGCCGTCCACTCATGGATCGAGTCCGTGATCGACCCGTTCCTCGTGCCGTACGTCGACTGGGACTCCGTGGCGTCGGAGGAACGTCGGCTCCTCACCGATGCGCTCGCGCCGTGGACCCGCAAGTACCCGGGTGTCGAGCTCCGCGAGGTCGTCGTCCGCGACGGTGCGGCTCGTGCGGTGCTGGCGGCCGCCGCGGGCGCGAGCCTCGTCGTCGTCGGGTCCCGAGGGTTCGGTGCTACGCGGGGCCTGCTGCTCGGCTCGGTGAGCCAGGCCCTTCTCCAGCATGCGCCGTGTCCGGTTGCGGTCGTCCGCGCCCGACCGGTGGAGGCTGCCGATCTCGCCGAGGTGCGGTGATGAGCCCGACCCGCGCTGTCGAGGTCCGCGGCTTGGTGAAGCGCTTCGGCCGGTCCGTCGCGCTCGACGGGCTCGACCTGCAGGTCGAGCGCGGTGAGATTCACGGGTTCCTCGGGCCGAACGGCTCGGGCAAGACCACGACGCTGCGTGTGCTGCTGGGACTGCTGCGTCCGGACGCGGGGTCGGCGAGGGTCCTGGGCCGCGATCCCCGCAGGGATGCTGTCGAGCTCCATCGCAGGCTCGCCTACGTTCCCGGGGATGTCGCGCTGTGGCCCGAACTCACCGGCGGCGAGGTCATCGGCATGCTCGGGGCGTTGCGGGGCGGGCTCGACCCCGTTCGGCGGGACGCCTTGATCGAGCGGTTCGCACTCGACCCCACGGTCCGGGCCCGCGGCTACTCGCGTGGCAACCGGCAGAAGGTGGCGCTCGTGGCCGCGCTGTCCTCGGATGTCGAGCTGCTGGTCATGGACGAACCGACCGCGGGGCTGGACCCACTCGTCGACGCCGAGTTCCGACGGGCGGTGGTCGAGGAACGCAGTCGGGGCCGGACGGTGCTGCTGTCGAGCCATCTGCTGACCGAGGTGGAGGCGTTGTGCGACCGGGTGACCATCATCCGGCGGGGCCGCACCGTCGAGTCCGGCACCCTGCTGCAGCTGCGCGAACTCGCCCGCACGACGGTGACAGTGGAGCTCTCGTCGCCGGCACCGCGGCTGGACGATCTCGTCGGAGTACACGACGTCGTCGCCCGGGGGCGGGGTCTCACGTGTGCGGTCGAGCCCGCATCCCTGGATCACCTCATGCGCCGGCTCGCCGACGCCGGGATCGTCCGCCTCGACGTGCGCCCGCCCTCCCTCGAGCAGCTGTTCCTCGCCGAGTTCGCCAGGGACGCCGGGGCCCGGCCGTGACGCCGTCGTGGGCCGCGGGGGCGGGCCTGCTGCTGCGGTACGCCCTGCGCCGCGACCGGGTCCGGCTCCCGATCGTGGTCGTCGTCCTCGCCGGAACGGCGGCGCTGTCGTCAGCGGCGACCGCGGCCCTGTACCCGGCTGCCGCGGAGCAGATCGCGGCCGTGGGTGCCATCGGGTCCTCGCCGGCGCTCCTGGCGGTCTACGGCCCGCTGACGGGAGGCTCGCTCGGCGCGCTCGCGTTGTGGAAGCTCGGTGTGTCGGGCGCGGTCGTCGCAGCGGTGGTGGCCGTTCTGACCGTGGTGCGGCACACCCGCGCGGAGGAGGACTGCGGGCGCGCCGAGCTGGTGTGCTCGGCGCCGGTCGGGCGGCACGCCCCGGCGATGTCGGCGTTGCTGACCGCCGGCGGGTTCGCGCTCGCGCTGGCCATGACGACGGGCGTCGCGCTCGCCGTGACGTCTGTGCCGTGGGCCGACGCGTTGGCCTTCGGGGCGGCGTGGGGGGCGGCGGCCGTCGCATTCGCACCGGTGGGGCTGGTTGCCGGGGAGGCCGCCGGTTCCGCGAGGGTCGCGACGACGTCCGCGGTCGCGGTGGTGTTCGCGTCCTACCTCGTTCGCGCGATCGGCGATGCCGCAGGTGGGGGACGGGCGTGGCTCGTCGCACTCTCACCCGTCGGGTGGGCCGAACTGGTCGAACCCTTCGGCCGTCACCGATGGTGGTGGCTGGCGGCGTCACTCGGGTTGGCGCTCGTCTGCACGGCAGTGGCCGGGTCGCTGCGCGCACGACGGGACTTCGGGGTCGGCTGGCTGCCGGCGCGTCCGGGGCCGTCCCGGGCCTCGCGTCTGCTGCACCGGCCCGTCGGACTGGTGTGGCGCCGTACGCGGGGTTCGTTCGCGGCCTGGGCGGTCGGGTTCGTCCTGCTCGGCGCGCTGTGCGGGAGTGTGACGTCGCAGCTCGGCGGGCTGCTCGACAGTCCGCAGATGCAGCGTGTCGTCGCCGGCCTCGGTGGTCGGCAGGCCGTGTCGGACGCCTTCCTCGCGGCGGAGTTCGGGCTGCTCGCAGGTGTGGCGTCGGTGGTGGTGGCCGCCGCGGTGCTCCGAGCAGCCGACGACGAGCGCTCGGGTCGCGCCGACGCCGTCCTGGCGACACCGGTGAGCAGAGCGCGGTGGCTCCTCGCCCAGCTGGCCGTGGCCGTCGTCGGCGGTGTGTTGCTGATGACGGGAGCCGGGCTCGCCGCCGGAGTGGCGCGCGGCGCGGGCGTCGGCCACCTCTGGCCGGATGTCGGACAATGCCTGGTCGCGGCGCTGGCGCAGACGCCGGCCGTCGTGCTCGTCGCGAGCGTGGCCCTCGCGCTCTACGGGATGACCCGACGCGCAGCGATCGGGGTGTGGCTGGTCGTCGCCGGGTTCATCCTGGTCGCCGAGCTCGGTCCGGCGTTGGGGGCATCGCGGTGGATCCTGGACCTGTCGCCGTTCACCCACGTCGCCCATCTGCCGGGTGGCGTCTACGACCCCGTGGCGGCTGCGTGGATCGTGGTCGTCTCCATCTGGTTCGCGCTCGTCGGGGTCGCAGCGTTCCGTCGGCGGGACATCGCCTGACGCCGGGCTTC
The DNA here is from genome assembly GCF_036984265.1 of Pseudonocardia sp. D17. Taxonomy (NCBI): domain Bacteria; kingdom Bacillati; phylum Actinomycetota; class Actinomycetes; order Pseudonocardiales; family Pseudonocardiaceae; genus Pseudonocardia; species Pseudonocardia sp. D17. Next base: position 19,791 of record NZ_BPRG01000048.1, read on the forward strand.
CCCCGCTCGGCGTTCACCATCGTGGTGGATCGGTCGAACGACGCGCGCCGTTCCGGCGGGGCGACCTGGACGACGAGGACGAGACCGCGCCGCTGCTGATCAGGACCGTGCCCGACCGATGCGCATGACGGAAGCCATGCGAGTCGGGTCCACCGCGTCGGGCATCCGGCGCCACTGTCCGCATGCCCAGATCGACCAGCCCGGGAGTGAGCTGGTCCGCCGGCGAACACGTGGTCGGCGAGGGAGCTGTTGGGGTACCGACCGCGGCGCTCATGGATGGTGCTCGCTGCGCGCTCTGCGGGCCGGTCGCCTGCCGGAAGCAGCCGGCCGAGGTCCGCGTAACCGTGTTCGGTGCGGTCGAGAAGGCGCCAGCACGTCTGGCGCTATGGACGGACAGGGCGATGCGCACGAGGTCGACAACACCGCCGACCTCGGAGCCGCTCAGCTGCGAGGCCGAGCAGCCAAGCCGCCCACCCGCTCGAGGTTCGGCGGTACCGACCGCACGGCCGGGGTCACGAGCAGCGGGCACCGACTGTTCCAGGCCAGGGACCTGCTCGTGGAGCCGAACAGCAGCCGTGCCGGCCGGTGCGCGCGGCGGGTGCCCACGACCAGGACCCGGGCTCCGGTCGAACGCTCGGCGAGGACCTCGGTCGGGTGCCCCTGGACGGTCTCGGCGGATACCTCCACGCCCGGGTACGGGCCGGACCATCGGGCGAGCTCGTCGTCCCGCACGGGACCGGTGAGCGCGTCGTGCCGGTGACCGACATGAACCAGACGCAGGGGCAGTCGGTGCGCGGACGCGGCGGCGAATGCGGCGGAGACGACTGCGGCGTCCGCGCGTGAGCCGTCGACGCCGGCGACGACGGAGGTCCCCTCGAACCTGTCCGGGCGGCGGACCACGGCGACGGGGCACGATGCCCGGCCTAGTACGTCGAGGGCGAGCGAGCCCAGCACCGCGTCGGCGATCGTCCCGGACATCAGGCCGGTGACCAGCAGCCGGGCGTCCTCGGCGGCGTCGAGGAGACCGGGCAGTGGATCGTCGTCCACCAGGCGAGTCTCGACGACGAGCTGCGGGAACTCGGCACGAGCGATGGCGCGGGCCCTGCCGAGAATGCCGGCGGCCCGGCGGTTGCCCTGCTCGCCGCCGGTGTAGCGGGCGGCGTGCGCGATCACCAGGGCACAGCCTCGAGCGGCCGCCTCGGCCGCCGCCCACGCGACCGCGTGCAGTCCGGTCGGTGTGCCGTCGACGCCCACCACGACGGGAGCATCGGTCGCTGAAGGAGTCACGACGGCCTTCTCGGTGTCGCAGGCTCCGGCGGAGACGTCTGGAGCGCGGGCGGGCTCATGCGCGCGCCGACCTGCTCCCCCCAGCGGTAGGCGCGGTGCACCTCGCCGTCCAGCAGCGGGCCGGGCGTGCCCGCCACCCAGAAGCTCGTCGGCTCGTCGAGCAGCAGGAACCCGAGTCGGCGCAGCCGGGCGAGTGCGCGGTGCGCCGCCGAGCCCGGCAGCCGAGGATGGCGGACGCGGGTGTCGAAGGCCGCGGCGGAGACCACCCGTTGCGGCCGGTCCAGGTCCGCGAGCCGGATGCCGATCCGGTCCGGATCGTCGGCGGCCTGCGTCGCGGCGTCGCGGCGGCTATCGGGCCGGGTCATCCCGAACACGTGCGTCGGTCCGCCGACCACGAGCACACCCACGTCCGCCGGGACGGTGCGAGGAACTCGCGTGACGTCGCAGACGGTCACCGGCAGGTGGATCGAAAGTCCGTCGGCGACGGCTCGGGCGATGTCGCGGGTATTGTCGAACACCGACTCGTGAACGACGAGTGCGCGCATGTGATGCCTCCTTGATGGTGCCGGGCCCGGTCCCCCGGGCCCGGTGTGTGACGGCCTCGAGCGGGCCCCGTGGGTGCCGGCAGGACAGCCGGCGCCGTCACGGGAACTCGGGCCGGTTCACAGGGCCCATCGGTGGTCGCGCACGAACGGCAGCCGGGCCCAGCGGTCGCCGAGGCCCCAGTAACGGCCCGCCTGCGTCGCGGCGATCACGATGAGCGCGAGCGCGTAGATGACGTGGTAGTCGACCAACGGGTTCGTCGAGCCGGTCGCCGTGCCGTCCGCCGCGACGCGGGCGAACGGGAACTCCGCCAGCCACATGAGGGCAAGTACGACGGTTCCGGCGACGGCAGCGGGCCGCAGGGCGATCCCGGTGATCACGGCGACGCCGATGCCGAGCATCGCGAGCATGAAGAGCCAGTTCGTCCACCCCGCGCCGGCCCAGGTGTGGAACAGCGACTGCAGCGGACCGACGTCGACGGCGCCGAGGAAGCCCTTGGTCGGCGAGCCGCCGTGGATCCAGGCCTTGGCGGTGCCGGTCGCGTAGCCGAGGCCGAACGTCTTGTCCAGGAAGGCCCAGAGGAAGACGAAACCGACGCCGATCCGCAGCGCCGCCAACGCGATCGCTGCGCCGCGCGATGGTTCCGCGATCGTGCTGTGCGGCCGCTCGACCTTGACGACGGTCGTCGGGATGTCGTGGCCATGGGTGACGGTCATGTCCGACCCTCCTCGATTCGTGTGGTACGGAATGAGGATCGGTCGGAGGCCGGCGCGCGGGATGCGGCGCAAGGGCCCCTCCGGTTCCGCCGAAGTCACCGTCGTAGCGGGACCAAGTGCCCGGCACCTGGGGCTCTGCGGCGGTCGCAGCGCAGCCGCAGAGGGCTCGCGCACCCGGGACGCTGGGGGCGAGGCGGACGCTCGTCTGATCCGTGCATCCGTGGGAGTGGCGGACGTCGGCGGTGCGCGTCGTGGCACCTGGGCCGTAGGCCGCTTCCGGTCACGAGCGCGGCGCTGATTCCTCGTGTGGTCCGACTGTCGTCGACAGGTTCTGGCGTCGGTCCTGCCGAGCGGGCGACGTCGGGGTCGCGGGGATCGTCAGGGCGCCGCTCGTCGGATGTGGAGTTCGAGCGGCCGAGGGATGCCGAACGTGCTACTCGGCGGCTCGGCGGCGTTCGGCGTAGACCGCGGCCTCCGTGCGGCGCGAGAACCCCAACTTGTGCAATACGGACGACACATAGTTCTTCACCGTCTTCTCAGCCAGGTACATCTCCGCGCCGATCTGCCTGTTTGTGAGGCCGGAGGCGATGTAGTCGAGAATTCGGCGCTCCTGTGGAGAGAGTTCTGCGTAGCGCGGGTCCTCGGTCTTCTCGGGTTGCCTGAGTCGGTCGAGCACGCGGGCGGTCGCGTCCGGGTCGAGCAGCGAGCCGCCGGCCGCGACAGTGCGCACCGCGCCGACGAGGTCGCTACCGACGACCTGCTTGAGCAGGTACCCGGAGGCGCCTGCCATGATCGCGCCGAAGAGCGCCTGGTCATCGGAGTACGAGGTCAGCATCAGACACGCCGGCGGCGGCGACACGGAGGACCGGACTTCACGGCACACCGTCACGCCGTCGCCGTCGGGCAGCCGCACATCGAGGATCGCCACATCCGGACGAACGGCCGGAATACGGGACAGCGCCTGGGCCGTCGTGCCGGCCTCACCGACGACCTCGATGTCGCCTTCGGTCTCGAGAAGTTGGGCGATACCGCGCCGGACGATTTCGTGGTCGTCGAGCAGGAACACCGAGATGGCCACCGGACCCCCTGTGCTGAGCAGTTGAGATCACCGTATCGCCTCGACGTTTCACGGCGACCCGCTCGAGGGCCGACCGGATGGATCGGGCGGCGCGTCGCCACACTGCAGGTGCGGATGATGCCGATATATGCGGCATCTATATTCGGCATCATCGACTCCGTAGCCGTGAAAGGCGGGACCGGTCGACCGGCCGAGATTCGGGCGAACTCCTTCAACCCTGGAATGGTGCGCCGACGACTCGGTATGGTCGACGAGGTCGGATGGCTCGTGGTCGGCAGCTCGAAGGCCACTCGTCAAAGCGCAGCCCGCGGAGAGGAAGCGCTGGTGAAGGGCGTCGCGCGCGGACTCTCGACAGGTGGTGATCGCGATGGCCGAGCCTGAGGGCAGTAGTGGTGCCGGGTCGCGATCGACCAGGCACCCGCACTCCACCGGACACGACGCGAACCGCGAGTTCGCATTCGTCGACGTTCCGCGCCTCGAGCTGGACCAGCTGCTGGGGCAGCTGGTCGAGCGGGCGCAGGAGGTGATGGCCAGTCAGGGGCGGCTACGCGGTCTGCTACGTGCTCACCAGGCCGTCGGTTCGGATCTGGACCTGCCGGTCGTACTTCGGCGCATCGTGGAGGCGGCGCGGGAACTGGTCGGCGCGAACTACGCGGCCCTCGGCGTGATCGGCTCCGACGGGCACCTGATCGAGTTCATCCATTCCGGTATGCCCGACTCCGACGCAGCCGTCATCGGACACCTGCCACAGGGCAAGGGGCTCCTCGGTGCGCTCATCGACATACCCGAGCCGATCCGGCTTTCTCGCATCGCCGACGACGACCGCTCGTCCGGCTTCCCGCCCGGTCACCCCCCGATGGACAGCTTTCTCGGGGTGCCGATCCGGATCCGCGACGAGGTCTACGGCAACCTCTACCTGGCCGAGAGCACCCGTGGCGAGTTCACCGCCGAGGACCAGGAGCTCACGCTGACCCTGGCCGCGTCCGCCGCGGTCGCCATTGCCAACGCTCGCCTGTACGACATCGCCCGCGACCGTGGCAGGTGGCTGCGTGCGGCGGCCACCGTCACGAACTCCCTGCTCTTCCCGCCCGTGCCGACCGCGGCGGACGACCCTGCCCTGGAGAGGCCGCCGCAGGATCCCTGGACGTTGATCGCGAGCCTCTGCCGCAGCACCGCCAACGCGGACCTGGCGTCGATCTGGCTGCTGACCGAGGACGACGACCGCCTGCGCGCCGCAGTCAGGGTTGGTGCCGACGACCTGCCCGATCTCAACGTGTCCGCAGACACTCCGCTGTTCCGGGACGTGTTGCTCAACGGCACACCGTCACTGCTCACCTCACTCGAGGAGAGTGGGTCCGGTGTCAGCGCCACGGGCTTCGACGTGGGCCCGTTGATGATCCTCCCGTTGGCGGGTATCAACGCCCGTCGGGGCGTGGTGACCGTCGTGCGCCGTCGTGGTCGTCCCGTGTTCACCACCGAGGACCTCGACATGGCCGCGGGGTTCACGAACCAGGCCGCGGTCGCGCTGGAGCTGGCCGACGCCCGAGCCGAGCAGCAGCGGGTGGCGCTGCTCGACGAGCGCGACCGCATCGCCGCAGACCTGCACGATCACATCATCCAGCAGCTGTTCGCCACCGGGCTCTCGCTGCACAGCGCGGCGGCCGGCATGCCGCCGGGGCGGTCGACCCAACGTGTCCTCGACGCGGTCCGAGATCTCGACGGGGTCATCGGCCAGATCCGTACCACGATCTTCGCTCTCAACCAGGCCGGGGTCGACGGGCCGGCCGGGCTGCGCGCTCGGATGCTGGACCTGGTGACCGAGCTGACCGCGGTGCTCGGGTTCGAGCCGGTGTTGCGGTTCGCGGGCCCGATCGAGACGGTCACCGACCCCGACCTGGCGCCCGATCTTCTCGCGGTGGCTCGCGAGGCCCTGACCAACGTCGCCCGTCATGCCCACGCCACGACGGCCGAGGTCGAGCTGACCGCGGCTGGTGGTGAGCTGGTCCTGCGGGTCTGCGACGACGGCGTCGGCATCTCCGCCGACGGTCGTCGAAGCGGGCTGCACAACATGCGCCGGCGCGCAGAGCAGCGCGGCGGCCGCTTCACCCTCGAGCAACGTGTCCCCCGGGGCACGGCGGTCACCTGGATCATCCCCCTGCGGTGACCTGATGTCGCCGCCGAGCACGATGAGCCGCTTTCGTGGTCGAGGGGAACCGACAAGGCTGTGCGTGCGGGCGGGAGAGAGGGCGAGCTCCATCGCTGAAGGACGACGTGCCCGCCAACCCTGCTCAGCGGTGTCTCGGCCGAGCCGACGCGGTACACGAGTTCTGCCGGCGATCGCCATCCCGGATCCACGCGCGGGCACGGTTTCAGGGCCGCAGCCCGGTCTGAAGCCATGCCGGGCCTGACGTCGGGTGAGGTGGAGGCTTTGGTCCCTCGCCGTGAGTCGTGAACCGGACGATCGTTGCAGCAGTGATCGCTTTGTCGCGTTCCCGACCCGGAGCGGCAACGAGCGACGAGGAGGAGATGTGCCGAACGTCGGCGGTGAGCTGACCGAGATCAGCCGCGCCGAGTGCCTGAGGCTGCTCGGCCGGGAACAGATCGGGCGGGTCGCCTTCAACGCACGTGCACTCCCCGCGGTGCACCCGGTGGCCTATGTGCTCGACGGCGAAGAGATCGTGTTCTGGACCGCCGCGGGCAGCACACTGGCTGCTGCGGTCCGTCGGGCGGTCGTCGGTTTCCAGGTCGATCGCATCGACGCCGTCACGCGCACGGGCTGGACCGTCCTGGGGGTCGGCGAGGCCAACGAGGTCGTCGTGCCTGACAGGCTCCGCGAGCTGGCCGCGATCCAGCCGCTTCCATGGGTTGCCGGTCGCGACGGACATGTCATCTCGATACCGCTGCAGGTCCTCCAGGGGCGCCGGCTCCATCAGGCTGCGGAATCACTCCACCCCGAACCCTCCGGCGCGTGACGCACAATGCTCCCGGGTTCCCTCGAGTGTGCGCGCCCGGGAAGTGGACTTCGCCGAGCAGGAGAACGGGCACGGCACCAACACCGAGATCACCCGGGAGAACGCGAGGCTCACCGCCGGGCCGAATCGGCGGCTGCTCGAGGGCCGCTCGAGGCTGCCTCCGGCCATGCGTCGTCCGGTCGCCGACCCGCCCACCGATAGGCCTCGTCGACACCCCACACGATGACCGGCATGGGAAGCAGGAGAAGTAGCGCCCAGCTCGGCAAGGCCGCGGTACCGAACACGGCCTGCAGCGGGGGGAGGTAGATCACCGCGGCCGCGAAGACGATCTCGAAGGCGATGCCGGCCAGCAGCAGGCGGTTGCTCAGCACGCCGATGCGCCACAGCGAGGTGCGGTCGGTGCGGGCGGCGAACGCGGTTCCGATCTGGCACGCCACGATCGCGGCGAAGCTGGCCGTGGTGGCCTGCAGGTAGGCCTCATGCAGTGCCGCACCCGGCCCGGTGTCGGTGCCCGGAGTCCAACCCGCGCGGTAGAGCACCAGCAGGAACAGGCCGAGGCCGAGGGCGGCGGAGACGACGCCCATGATTCCCCAGGCGCGCAGCAACATTCGCCGGTCGATCACCGCGTGCCCGCGCGAGCGGGGCGGACGGTCCATCAGACCCGGTTCGGCTTTCTCCCGGCCCAGAGCAAGGGCGGGCAGGGTCTCGGTGCCGAGGTCGACCGCGAGGATCTGCAGCACGGTCAGTGGCAACGGGACCAGGCCCCCGGACAGTGCGAAGACCAGGAACGGTACGACCTCCGGGATGGCGTGGGCGAAGATGTAGAGCACGAACTTGCGCACGTTGTCGAAGACGCGGCGGCCTTCTCCTACCCCCGCGACCACGGTGGCGAAGTTGTCGTCGGTGAGGATCATGGTGGCAGCCTCGCGAGCGACCTCGGTGCCCTCCCGTCCCATCGCGACCCCGATGTCGGAGTGGTGTAGTGCCGGCGCGTCATTGACGCCGTCCCCGGTCATCGCCACGGTCTGTCCGTCGGCGCGCAGGGCATCGGCGATGCGCAGCTTCGCCTCCGGCGCGGCCCGGGAGAACACGATCTCTCCCGTCTCGGCCAGGACCCGGTGCAGTTCGGGATCGGGCATGGCGTCGAGTTCGTCGCCCTCGACGACCCGGTCGGGGTGCAGGCCGACCCGACGCGCGATCTCGGCGGCGGTGCGGCCGTTGTCGCCGGTCACGACGTGCACCCGGATCCCGGCGGAGTGGCAGGCGGCGACAGCCGGGCCCACTTCGGGACGCGGCGGGTCGAGCAGCCCGACCAGACCGAGCAGCTCGAGTCCGGGGCCTTCGGCGACGTCGCGGGCCGGTGCGCTGTCCGCGGTCCATTCGCGTCGAGCGACCGCGAGGACGCGCAGACCCCGGCCGGCCATCTCGTCCACAGCGGCCTCCACCGCGGCGGTTCGGCCGAGGCCGAGGGAGCAACGGGGGATGAGCACCTCGGGTGCACCTTTGACGTGGATCCACGAGCCGACAGCAAGACCTTCGTCACGGACCTCGTCCCCGTGGAGATCGTCGAGCGTGGCCATGGTCCGGCGGCGGGCGTCGAAGGCGAACAGGGTCCGCCGGTCACGGTCGCGGGTGTCGACGCGGACATCGGCGCCTACATCGGCAGCCATCGCCAGCAGCGCCAACTCGGTCGGATCACCGGTCCCGGTCGCGGCGTCAGCGGTCGCGCAGCGCGCCACCGCGACAGCAAGCGCAGACCCCGCGACGGCGACGGGGTTCCCGGCACCGTCGCGCACGTCCTGCACCGTCATGCGCCCGACGGTCAGGGTGCCGGTCTTGTCGGTGCAGATCACGGTCGTCGACCCGAGGGTCTCCACCGCGGACAGCCGCTTGACCAAGGCGCCGCGTCGGGCCATCGCACGCACGCCACCGGCGAGGGCCAGCGTGATGGTGGGCAGCAGACCCTCGGGCACGTTGGCCACCAGCAGACCGACGGCGAAGATCGCCGCCTCGGTCCACGAGAGGCCGGCCACCACACCAAGTGGCAGGAACGCGATGCCGACCCCGACCGCGACCGCGGCGATCAGGTAGGCCACCCGACGGACCTGCCGCTCCAACGGGCTCTCGTCGGGCCCGCGGCGGCCCGTCAGTGCGGCGATGCGGCCGATCTCGGTGTGCCGGCCGGTAGCGTGAACGACCGCCTCCGCGGTTCCGGCGACACACGCGGTGCCGCTGAAGACGAGCACCGGGGAGTCGAGCTTGCGGTCGGCCGTGTCGGAGACCGCGGCGTCGCGGTCGACCGGGACCGACTCGCCGGTCAGCGCCGCGGCGTCGACCTGCAGCGCGCCGGACAGCAGCCGAGCATCGGCCGGAACCCGATCGCCCTCGGCGAGCAACACGACGTCGCCGGGAACGAGATCACCAGCCGCGACCTCGACGACGGTGCCGTCCCGGCGCACCCGCGACCGCGGGGGCAGGTAGCGACCGAGCGCCTCGACCGCCTTGCTCGCCTGGGTCTCCTGGACGAACGCGAACACCGCGTTGAGCGCGACCACGGCGAGAATTGCCCACGCCAGCTCGCGCGTCCCGGAGACGAACGCCAGGACCGCGGCGGCGAGCAGCAGCAGAGCCAGTGGATGGGTGAACTGGCGTAGCAGCGCTCGCGGCCAGTCCCGGTTCGAGCGCTGCTCGAGCAGGTTCGGGCCGTACCGGTCCAGGCGACGAGCGGCCTCAGCCGAGCCCAGCCCCGCCCGGGAAGAGCGCAGATCGCGCAAGAGCACCTCGACCGGCTCGCGGGGATCGGTGTCCTCCGCTGTCGCGGGCACATCGGCGGCCCGAGGTGTTGCGCCGCTCATTCGCGACCTCCAGACGATCAGCTTCGCACCAGACAACCCGCACTGCCCGGCTCCTGATCAGGGGTCCTTCGTCCCTTACCCACGGGCCACTGAGACGGCCACCGGCAGCAGCCACGAGCAGGACGAGACGGTTGCGCCGCCCGGTGGCGGGCTGAGACCGTGGCCCCCGTGTCCTCGCTCTGACGAGCCGCGCCGGCGATGGCCGCGGAACGGCATCTGGGATCGGGCTCACGTCGTTGTCTGTGTGGCTGGGCCTCAGGGTTGGTGGACCCGGCCCCGCAACCACGCGAGTTCACTTCTCATGCGTTCGTCACGAGGGTCGCGACGAGGACGTCGCCGAGCCAGCGCTCGTACTGGTCAGGGCTCCTGCCCAGCCCGATCTGCTCGCTGTAGAGCTCCGGGCGGGTGAGCGCCAGCAGTGTCACCGCGGTTTCCTGCGCATCGAACCGGGCCCGTCCGCCCGCCTTTGCCAGCATGCTGCGAGCCGTCCCCCGGCTTCGCTCGAGGCGTTGGGCGAAGACCTCGTCCCACGTGGCGGCGATGTCCGGGTCGAGCGGGGCCGATGCTCGGAGGATCTCCAGGACCGACGCGGCGCGGCCGTAGATCCGACGGGCGTTGCGCGCGATCAGTCGTAGCTGACGCACGGGATCGGGCTCACGAAGCTGCTCCTGCCACCAGTCCTGCTCGTCGACGTCGCCCGCGTAGTCGGCGCCGGTCATCGCACGCTCGACGACGCCTGCCAGCAGGGTCTTCTTGTTGGTGAAGGTCTTGTAGACGGTCGGCACGGCTACCCCGGCGGCCGCGGCGATGTCCTCGATGCGGGCACCGCCGTAACCGCGGCGCTCGAAGACCTCGCGCGCCGCCTCGAGGATTCGGGCCCTTGTCCGGGCGGCCTGCTCGGCACGGAGACCCGAAGCGCGGTTGACAGCCTTCGGCATCTGCGTACAGTACCGCGATACTCAGTATAGTAGAACTATACCATCGAGTCCGGAGGTGGCCGACGAGCTCGATCGTGGTGGCGGGCGGGAGCATCGGGGGGCTCGCGATCGCCCTGTTCGCGGCCCGGGCCGGACACGACGTCGTTCTGCTCGAGGCCGACGGACACGCGGCGCCCGCCCGGGTCGACGAGGTGTGGCACGGCTGGAAGCGGCGCGGTGTTCCCCAGTTCCGGCAGCTGCACGGGACGCAGGCGCTCGGTCGGTCGATCCTGGCGTCCAGGGCACCCGACGTCCTGGACCGGCTGCGCAGCGCCGGGGCCCACGACGTCGACCTGCTCGCGTCCCAGCCCGGCATCCGCTGCGGCGCGGGGATGGACGATCTCGTGCAGTTCCGGTGCCGGCGTCCGGTCTTCGAGTGGGTGCTACGCGCGGCCGTCGAGGCAGAGTCCAGGGTCGGTCTCCGGCGCGGAGTCGAGGTCACGGGTCTGCTCGTCACCGCGGGGCGCAGGCCGCGCGTCACCGGGGTCGCTACGACCGTTGGTGAGTTGTCGGCAGACCTGGTGGTCGACGCGACCGGCCGACGGTCCCGGGTGGCCGAGTGGTGCCTCCGCTCCGGCGCGGCGCCGCCGACGACCCGCACCGTCGACACCCGGCAGGTCTACTTCACGCAATGGTCCCACCGTGAAACCGGCTTCACGGGCAGTGATCCGATGTTGCGGGTCGAGCTGCCGTTCGCGACCCTCCTCGTCCTCCCGGTGGACGCGGGCTGGCTTTCGGCCACCTTCTTCGCACCGGCCCACGATCGGGGACTACGAGCCAGGCTGCACGGCACGGACGAGTTCCTCGGTGCCCTCCGTGCGGTGCCCTCCGTCCCGGACCGGATCGAGGACGCACGCCCGACCGGCAGAGTCCAGTTCATGGGCAACCTGGCCAATCAGCTTCGGCGTCCTTCCTCCCGGTTGCCTGCCGGTCTGCTCCCGGTCGCCGATGCCGCGGTCTGCACGAACCCGACATGGGGCCGTGGAGGTGCCCTGGCCCTGGCCCATGCCGACGCCCTGGTCGGGCTCCTCGACGTCGACGAGGAGCCCGCATCGCTGACCGCGGCCCTCACCGCCTGGACCGCCGAGAACCTCGAACCATGGTTCCGCGACACCGTCCTGCTGGACGCCGAGACGAACGCCCGTTGGGCAGGTGACCGGCCTGCCCCGTCGGCCGAGCGCCCGTTCAGCCACGCCGACGCGGTCAGGACGGCGCGGACCGACCCTGACCTGCACGTGGCCTACCTGCGGTACCGGAACCTGCTCGACACGCCGGCAGCGTTCTGGAGCAATCCGGAGATCGTCGACCGCGTGCGTGCGAGCGCCGTCGGCAGGACGACTGGCCTGCGGAGGGATGCACAGGCGTGCGAGCCTGGTCCGTGAGTGGCAACGGGCGGAGGCAGTGACGACATGGTGCACCGCGAAGAGGGCACGGTGACGGACGCCGTGGTCGTGGGCGTCGACGACTCACGCTCGGCTCGGCACGCCGCGGGGTGGGCGGCGGCGATCGCCGATGCCCGGGGTGCTCCCCTGCATCTGGTGCACGTCGGTGCCGAGGCCGCGCCGAGATGGCTGACGGAGCTGGCCGCGGAGCTGGGCGCACACGTGGACCTCGCGCCGGGGCCGGCATCGCCGGACGCCGTCGTCGATGCGCTGGTGGGGCGGGTCGGTACGGCCGACCTGTTGGTGCTCGGAAGCCATGGGGAAGGTAGCGCGGCGGGGCTGCTGGCCGGGACCGTCGCGGCCCGGCTCGCCGGAGGTACACCGTGTCCGCTGGCCGTCGTGCGCGGGTCGACACCTGACCAGCAGCCCCCGAGCGGTGGCCCGGTCGTCGTCGGGATCGACGACACCGAGACGGCCGGGACAGCTCTGGACCTCGCCGCAGCTCTCGCGAGCGACCTCGCGGCGCCACTGGTGGTGGTGCACGCGTGGTCCGATGTCGCGACCGGTCCAGGGGGCGCGGCCCATCGTCGCACGGAGGACTGGCCGGAGTTGGCCGCGCAAGGTGACGCCGTGGCGGCTCGCGCGCGTCGACGACTCGGCGCGCATGCGCCAGACGTGGAGGTGGATGTGCGATCGGTGGAGGGGACCGCCCTGCGCACGTTGTTGGACCTGGCCGTATCCGCTCGGGTGCTCGTCGCCGCGCCGCGCGGCGCTGCGCGGCCGCCCAGCTCTGACGACGGGATGCTGCTCGGGTCGACCAGCCGCGGCCTGGTCGGCTTCGCTCCGTGCCCGGTCGTGCTGGCCCCGGTCCGGCAGGACGGCCAGGAGCACGTGACCGATGACGGACCGTGATCTGGTCGTGACTTCGAGGTACCCTCACTTGTCGAGCGTGTCCACGCGGAGCGACCCCCCAGCTCGGTCGGGCTCGGTTCGCCGCCCCAACGCGCATTGCGGAACGACGCCCGCCGGATCGCCGCCGAACGCGGCGCCCTGGCGGCGGAAGCCTCGGCCGAGGTGGAGCCCGGGCGCTTCGTCCTGACGTACCGGGCCGTTCGGTCCTCCCAACCGGGCCCGAGAGCCGCTGCCACAACTCGATCATTCGGAGATCGTGGATATCGAGCTCCGGAACGTAGTGGGAGTGACGTGCAGAGGAGGAACGATGGCGAAGCAGCTCGAGAGGGCGGTCGTCGTGGGCATCGACGGTTCGGAGTCCTCGCTCGCCGCTACGCGCTGGGCTGCGGCGGAGGCAGAGCGCCGCAACGCCCGGCTGCGTCTCGTCGCCGCTGTCGGGTGGACGACCTTCCGCCCGGTCGGGCTGCCTGCGCTCGGGCAGGAGTACCAGCGCCAGAAGATCGAGCGCGCCGCCGCGGAGCATCTCGACGCCGCGGCGGCAGTAGCGCGAAAGGCCGCACCGGGCGCACAAGTGGAGCGGGACGTACGCGGGGGCGAGCCACCTGTCGTGCTCCGCGACGAGTCCACGAGGGCTGCACTGGTCGTGCTCGGCACCCGCGGCCGGGGCGGCTTCACCGGGCTCATGCTCGGCTCGGTCGCGATCGCGGTGGCTGCCCACGCCGAGTGCCCCGTTGTGGTCGTGCGCGGAGCGCCGGCCTCGGCCGGGCCGGTTGTGGTCGGGGTGGACAGCTCGGCCGCGAACGACCAGGCCGTAGGCTTCGCGTTCGAGGAGGCCGCGCGTCGGAACGTGCCGTTGGTCGCCGTTCATGCCTGGAGCCAGGGCGTGCTCGACCCGTTCCTCGAGCCGCTGGTGGACTGGCCGGCCGAGCAGGCCGCCGAGGAGAAGGCGCTGCAGGAGCAGCTCGCCGTGTGGGTTCGGAAGTACCCAGGTGTCACGGCAACCCCGGTCGTGGTCGTCGATGCGGCGGCCCGCGAGCTCGTGGCGCGCTCCACGAATGCGGGACTGCTCGTCGTCGGCTCGCGCGGACACGGCCCTGTTGGTGGTGCGGTGCTCGGCTCGGTGAGCCAGGCCGTCCTGCAGCACGCCACGTGCCCGGTCGCCGTCGTGCGTCCCGAGCCCGCCACGTAGCTCTCGTCGCCCGCGGTGCGGCACCGTCGCGGTGACCATCGGCACCGGTTCCTGGACGCCCTGAATTCGCGCCGGCGGTCGTTGCCGACCCCCTGATCGCCGCCGAGGGCTCGACCGGAGGATCAGGGGTAGCCGATGGCGGCGCGTCACCCCGAGGATCACCGGGTACACACGTATGCCGCTCGACTTCGTGGTCGTCCGGGCGATCCAGGACGCGCTTGCCCACCCCGCCCACCGCTGTAACCGACGAGACCGAGAGAACGGGAGCCGTGTAGTGCCTTCGACCTCGTCCGACGACCTGACCGTGCTCGACGCCTGGTGGCGAGCGGCGAACTACCTGTCCGTGGGGCAGATCTACCTGCTCGACAACCCGTTGCTCCGCGAACCGCTGGCCGCCGAGCACGTCAAGCCGCGGTTGCTCGGCCACTGGGGAACGACGCCCGGGCTGAACCTGCTCTACGCGCACATGAACCGGGTGATCAAGGCTCGGGACCTGAACGCGCTCTACGTGACCGGGCCCGGGCACGGCGGGCCGGGCCTGGTGGCCAACGCCTACCTCGAAGGCACCTACAGCGAGGTCTACTCCGGCATCGGGGAGGACGCCGACGGGCTGCGTGCGCTGTTCCGGCAGTTCTCCTTCCCCGGTGGGGTGCCCAGTCATGTCGCCCCGGAGACGCCGGGGTCGATCCACGAGGGCGGCGAGCTCGGCTACGCGCTGGTGCACGCCTACGGCGCCGTGTTCGACAACCCGGACCTGCTGGCACTGTGCGTCGTGGGCGACGGCGAGGCCGAGACCGGTCCGCTGGCGGCGAGCTGGCACTCGAACAAGTTCCTCGACCCGCGCCGGGACGGCGTCGTGCTGCCGGTCCTGCACCTCAACGGCTACAAGATCGCGAACCCGACGGTGCTGGCCCGGATCCCCGAAGCGGAGCTCGCCGCGCTGATGCGGGGCTACGGATACGCGCCCCGGTTCGTCACCGCCGGCAGCGACACGGACCACTCGGCGGTGCACGAGGAGCTCGCCGCGAGGCTCGACGCCGCGCTCGACGAGATCGCGGCGATCAAGGCGGACCCGCCGGTCGGACGCCCGGCGTGGCCGATGATCGTGCTGCGCACGCCGAAGGGCTGGACCGGGCCACGGGAGGTCGACGGCAAGCCGGTCGAGGGCACCTTCCGCGCCCACCAGGTCCCCCTCGCCGGAACCCGGACCGACGAGCGACATCGCGCCCAGCTCGAGGAGTGGATGCGCAGCTACCGGCCCGAGGAGTTGTTCGACGAGCACGGGCGGCTCGTCGACGAGATCCGCGCCCTGGCGCCCCGCGGGGAGCGCCGGATGAGCGCGAACCCGCACACCAACGGCGGGGTGGTGCTGCGCGACCTCGCGATGCCGGACTTCCGCTCCTTCGCCGTGCCCGTGGACAAGCCCGCCGTCGAGATGAGCGAGGCCACGCGCGTGCTCGGTGAGTTCCTGCGGGAGGTGGTGCGCCGCAACCCCGACCGGTTCCGGCTCTTCGGGCCCGACGAGGTCGCGTCGAACCGGCTGCAGGCGGTCTTCGACGTGACCGACCGGGCCTGGGACGCCGCCGTGGAGCCGGGCGACGAGCACCTGGCCCCGGGCGGGCGGGTCATGGAGATCCTCTCCGAGCACCTGTGCCAGGGCTGGCTGGAGGGCTACCTGCTCACCGGTCGGCACGGGCTGTTCACCAGCTACGAGGCGTTCATCCACATCGTGGACTCCATGCTCAACCAGCACGCCAAGTGGCTCAAGACCACCCGCGCGATCCCGTGGCGGCCCCCGATCGCGTCGCTGAACTACCTCCTGTCCAGCCATGTCTGGCGTCAGGACCACAACGGTTTCTCCCACCAGGACCCGGGCTTCCTCGACCACGTGGTGAACAAGAAGGCGGAGATCACCCGCGTCTACCTGCCCCCGGACACCAACACCCTGCTCTCCGTCGCGGACCACTGCCTGCGCAGTCGCCACTACGTCAACGTGATCGTGGCCGGCAAGCAGCCGCAGCTGACATACCTGTCGACGGACGAGGCCATCGCGCACTGCACCCGCGGGCTCGGCATCTGGGAATGGGCGTCCACACCGGTGGCGGACGGTGCCGACGACCCGGATGTCGTGCTGGCCTGCTGCGGCGACATCCCCACGCTGGAGACGCTCGCCGCGGCCGCGCTGCTGCGCGAGCATCTACCCGAGCTGAGAGTGCGAGTGATCAACATCGTGGACCTGATGCGGCTGCAGCCCGACCGCGAGCACCCGCACGGTCTGTCCGACCGGGAGTTCGACGCGCTGTTCACCGTGGACAAACCGGTGATCTTCGCCTTCCACGGCTACCCGTGGCTGATCCACCGCCTGACGTACTCCCGCAACGGCCACCACAACCTCCACGTGCGCGGCTACAAGGAGGAGGGCACCACCACGACGCCGTTCGACATGGTCATGCTCAACGACCTCGATCGCTTCCACCTGGTGATGGATGTGATCGACCGGGTGCCGACGCTCGGCAGCCGGGCCGCCACTCTTCGCCAGGACATGGCCGACCGTCGGCTCGCCGCGCGCGCGTACACCCGCGAGCACGGCGAGGACGACCCGGAGATCGCCGACTGGCGGTGGGAATGAACGACGGCGAGGGGACGACCGCGGCGGGAACGAGGGGCCGCTCATGAGGGTGCTCGTGGTCAACGCCGGGTCGTCGAGCGTCAAGCTGCGTCTTCTCGGGCCCGACGACGACGTCGAACAGAGCGCCGACACCGAACCCGGCGCCGAGCTGGAGGGCGTGCTGCGTGACTGGCCGGTGCCCGACGCCGTCGGCCACCGTGTGGTGCACGGCGGCACCCGGTTCACCGACCCTGTCGTGATCGACGCCGCGGTGCGCAAGGAGCTCGAGGACCTCACCGCGCTGGCTCCCCTGCACCAGCCGAAGTCCCTCGCCGGGCTCGACGCGGTCACCGCGCTGCTGCCCGACCTCCCCGCCGTGGCCTGCTTCGACACCGCCTTCCACACCTCGATCCCGGAGGCGGCCGCGACGTACGCGGTGCCGAAGCAGTGGCGCGAGCGTTACGCCATCCGCCGCTACGGCTTCCACGGCCTGTCCCACGCATGGTGCTCGGCGCGGGTCGCCGAGCTGACCGGAGCCCGGCGCATCCTGACCGCGCACCTGGGGGCGGGAGCGTCACTGGCCGCCGTGCTCGATGGACGCAGCGTCGACACCACCATGGGTTTCACTCCGCTCGAGGGCCTGGTCATGGCGACCCGCTCCGGCACCGTCGATCCCGGCCTGGTGCTGTGGCTCGAGGAGCACGAGCACCTCAGCCCGCACGAGATCGCCGAAACGCTGGAGAAGCGTTCGGGGCTGGCGGCCCTGGCCGGCACTCCCGACATGCGGGAGGTCCTGGCTGCGGCCGCCCGGGACGAGCCCGACGCGGTCCTGGCCCGCGACGCCTACGTCCACCGGCTCGCGGCCGGGATCGCCTCGATGGCGGCCGCGACCGGTGGGATAGGGGCCCTGGCCTTCACCGGCGGGGTCGGCGAGCACGCCGGCGAGATCCGGACCCGCACCGCGCAAAGGCTCGCGTTCCTCGGCGTGGCCGTCGACCCTGCGCTCGACGACACCGTCGACGGCGAGATCACGGCAGCCGGTGCTGCCGTACGCACCGTCGTCGTCCCTGCCCGCGAGGACCTCGAGATCGCCCGCGGCACCCGCGCCGCGTTGAGATGACCCGGGGAGCTCGCCGCTGACACCGGCCGACGCCCGCGTGGCCCTGGCAGACACCGAGAGGATGAGAACCGATGACCGAAGGCGAACGCGACCGACAGCTGCAGGTCCTGGACGTCGACGAGTGCTACCGCCTCCTGGCGACCGAGCAGATCGGACGGTTGGGCGTCAACGCCGAGCACTACCCGTTGATCTTCCCGGTGAACTTCGCACTCGACGGAACCACAATCGTCATCCGTACGGACACCGGCACCAAGCTCAGCGCGGCCGACCACGCCAACGTCACCTTCGAGGTCGACCAGATCGACAGGGGGACGCGAGCCGGCTGGAGCGTACTCGTGCGTGGTCTGGCCGAGGAGGTCACCGCGGAGCACCGGGCCGAGCTCGTCGAACGTACTCGGGCCAGTGGCGTCGAGCCGTGGGCGCCGGGGGAGCACGGGCACTGGATGCGTCTGATTCCCCAGCAGATCAGTGGCCGGCGCATCGTCCCGGGCCGGCTCCCCCCGGCATTCGAGCCGGCGGCGTACCCCTGAGCCCCGCGGCCCACCGCTCAACCGACCGGCACCAGCATTTCGGGATGCGCCCGAGACGGACGCCGGGCAGGCCCCGACAGCGCTGTCGCCGGCACCCTCGGTCGGCCATCTGGTCGTCGTCGGTGCTCGCGTCCTGGTTCGCACGCAACGCCTGCGAGTCGCAGGTTCCTCATCGTCACGAGGAGCCAGGACCGGACCGGCGCGGCCGATCGACGAGGCGCACGGCCGCGGCGCCGCTGAGCGCGGCGACGGTCGCAGCCATGACAAACCCACCGAGGACCCCGACGGCGATGCTGAGCGCGACAGGCTGCCCGGGCTCCCACAGCGGCGTCGCGATGGCGACGAACATGAGCAACCCGCCCACCCAGGCTCCGCCGGTGGCGGCGATCCACCATGCGCAGCGCGGCCTCACCCGTCGGAGGACGAGCCACTGTGCAGTGCCGATGCTCCCGAGCAGCACGCCGCCGCCCACGACCCCGCCGCAGATCAGGAGCGCCGGCGGAAGCGTGGTGAGCCGCTCGCCCAGCGCCACGGGGACGAGTCCGATCGCGTAAGCGAGGACGGCAGCGACAGCGGTGGCGGCGACGAACCGGGCGCGGGGCAGGGTCACGAGATCCCGGGCCAGAACGTGGGCCTGGGCCCAACCCAGCGCCGTTCCCTCCAGCGCTCCGGCCACCAGCAGCCCCGCGGCTGTCGCCGGCAGCGACCAGGTGCTCGATGCCGCCCCCACGATCGCCGGGGCGACGAACCCCGTGCACTCGCCGAGGGTGACCCAGACGAACCAGCGCCGTCCCACCCTCGACGGTGACCTCGGTGTCGGAGCACCGGCCCAGGTCGCGAGCAGACGCCAGAGCAGCGTGCTGACCACACCGGAACCGGCATGCCTGCGCTGGAGCGCGGCACGCATCGGTCAGCCCGCCGGGTATCCGGGTGCCGGGATGCTGGCAGCCGGCGTCCGGGTGGTCGGCGCGCCGGCCGGCGGGACGCCGGGTAGCTCGAGGTGGGCCCGAGCAGGAGATGGTGGAGCGACGATCGTCGCGAGTCGCCGCGGCGCGAGTTCGAGTGCCATGGGCCCTCCGTACGCCTGGTGCCGGTCGAAAACCGGCTCATGACCACCTTCGCCTCGCGCACGCGTCACCGCGAGGGCCCAAGGGCCGGACGCCCGAGGGACTCACGAGGCGGGCCCGCGGGTCCGAGGACCTCTGCTGTCGGGCCGTCGCTCGGTCGGGTTGGTCAGGCGGTGTGTCGCGCCTCCTCGCGCTCCCGGCCGCGGCCGTGCGGCCGACGGCGGCAAGCTTTCGAAGAAGGGAGCTCCGGGACGCGGTGCCTCGGCTCAGCCCTGTGCCTGAATCGCCGTGATCGCGACGGTGGTGATGATGTCGTGCACCGTCGCTCCGCGGGACAGGTCGTTCACCGGCTGCGCGAGGCCCTGGAGGACCGGGCCGATCGCCACAGCTCCCGCGGAGCGTTGCACGGCCTTGTAGGTGTTGTTGCCGGTATTGAGGTCGGGGAAGATGAACACCGTCGCCCGCCCCGCCACCTTGCTGCCGGGCAGTTTCAGGCGCGCGACATCCGGGTCGACGGCGGCGTCGTACTGGATCGGGCCCTCCACCAGCAGGTCCGGCTGCCGGGAGCGCACCAGCGCCGTCGCCTCCCGGACGAGATCCACGTCGGCACCGGTGCCGGACTCGCCGGTGGAGTAGGACAACATCGCGACGCGGGGGTCGATCCCGAAGGTCGTCGCGGTGTGCGCAGCGGAGAGCGCGATCTCGGCGAGCTGGACCGGGTCGGGGTTCGGAACGACCGCGCAGTCGGCGTAGACGACGACATGGTCGGCCAGGCACATCAGGAATGCGCTCGACACGAGCGACACCCCGGGCGCGGTGCGGATCACCTCGAATGCCGGGCGGATCGTGTGGGCGGTGGTGTGAGTGGCCCCGGAGACCACCCCGTCGGCCACGCCCTGGCGCACCATGAGCGTGCCGAAGTAGGTGCCGTCGGCCATCAGATCGAGCGCCAACGGCAGCGCGACCCCCCGGTGGCGGCGTTGCTCGGCGTAGACGCGCGCGAAGTCCTTCCGCCACGGTGACGTGACGGGGTCGACGATCCGCACCCCGGGCAGCGCGAGGCCGAGCGAGCTCGCCCGCGATCGCAGCTCGGTCTCGCTGCCCAGGAGCGTCAGGTCGACCACCCCGCGCAGGAGCAGCTGCTCCGCGGCGCGCAGAATCCGCTCATCGTCACCCTCCGGAAGCACGATGTGCCGGCGGTCGGCGCGGGCGCGGTCGAGGAGCTGCTGTTCGAACATCAGCGGGGTTGTGCGGGTCGAGCGGGCCATGTCGAGGCGTCGGGTGAGGGCGTCGTGATCGACGCGGTCCTCGAACATCCGGATCGCGGCAGCGATCTTGCGCTCGTTCTCCGGTCGGATCGCGGCGCGGACGCGCCCGACGGCCGAGACGGTCTCGAACGTGTCGCCGGGGACGGCGAGCACGGGTACGCCGGCCGCGCCGAGTCCTTGGCAGAGGCGGTGCACGGCGGGCTCCACGAGGCCGCCGGTCAGAACTAGTCCGGCGACGGCGGGATAGGCACCCGACAGGTGCGCGGCGAGCGTGCCCGCCACGATGTCCGCCCGGTCACCCGGGGTGATCACCAGGTCTGCGTCGCACACCCGCTCGAGGAAGTGCGGCAACCCCATCGCCCCGACGATCACACGTTCGATCTCGCGCGCATGCCGCGGGTCACCCGCAACCACCTCCGCCTCGAGTACTGCCGCGACCTCGGCGATGGTCGGCGCCGATAGCAGGGGCAGCTCGGGGAGCACCCCGCCCGGCAGCCCGCCCGACGCGACCGGCAGCTCGGCGCGGACGGCCTCCGCCACGCGCGGGTCGACCCGGTTGCAGACCACACCCAGCATCTCGCAGCCACGTTCGGCAAGTGCGGCGAGATCACGCCGGACGGCATCGAGTACATGGACCGCCGAGCGCTCGCGGCCCCCCACCACGAGCAGGACCGGTGCCTCGAGGTGAACCGCCGCGGCCGCGTTGAGGTCAACCTCGGTGGCCGGTGAGGCGGTCAGGTCGCTGCCCTCGACCACGACGACATCCGCACCGGCCGCTACCGCCGCCCACCCGTCCAGAACTCGCCCCAGCACCCCGTCGCGCGACGAACGCCGCAGCTCCGCCGCGGTCAGAGCGAACGAGTCCGCGTACTGCTGCGGAAGTCGGTAATGCCGACGGAGAAGTTCGACGTCCGGGTCCGGCGGCGCCGCGTCGGCGACCAACGGGCGGAAGAAGGCCACTCGCCCTGCACGCCGAACGAGCACCTCGAAGAGGCCGAGCACGACCGCCGATTTACCGCTTCCCGGCTCGAGCGCGGTGACGTAGACGTTTCTGGCCTTCCCCGGACCGTTCTGCACGCTGGGTTTCCGCTCCCGTCTGGACCAGTGGTCCCATCCTGGGACAGGTCGTCCGCCCCGGCACCCGGCCCTTCTTCCCTACCCGGACGGCTCACCCCGGACGGACCTCGTGCCGTGAGCAGGGGCCGCCGCCCTCCCCACGGCACGGTAATGCCGGAGAAAGGACGGAACGACAACGCTCCTGAACATGCCGCCGCAGATTCCTGGAGTTCCCGCTCGCAAGCTCGACGGTGTCAACACCTGCTCCGAGGAAGTCCTTGCAGCTCGGCGGCGAACGGCGGATGTGTCTCTCTCGCGGCCGACACCGACACCGACACAGACACCGGCGACGTGACGTTCCGGCCCACTCTGCCGGCCGGTCCAAGGAATCTCTGAGATTCCGCAGCAACGATCGTCTCGTTCCCCATGCAGCTGGAAGGCCGGCCGTTGCCCACGTTCATGCTCGGACTCCCCGTCCATCCGCTCGTGGTGCACGCGGTCGTCGTCCTCGTGCCGGCCGCCGTCATCGGTGCCGTGCTCGTCGCGCTGTGGCCGCGGATACGGGCGCGGCGGGGGTGGCCCAGGATGATCGCCCTACCGCGCGTCGACGACGGGCAGCCGCGGGTCGGGATCGTCGTTCTTGCCGTGCTGAGGATGTCTTTCGCGGTGCTGTCTGCGGTCCAGGTCGTCCGGGTCGGTGACAGGGGTGCCCGCGCCGCCTGGAGGAGCATGCAGTACGCACCCCAGCCGCGACCCTCCGGACGCCCGGCGGACTGAGTGCCCATTCCGAAGATCGGCGAGTACCCGATGCCCCTGCGACCGGTCGCGGACCGCCTGCCGATGACAACGCCCCGCGGGACCGACGAGACCGACGAGGTCGCGGGACCGGAGAGGAGGCTGCGCCGGCCACGCAGAGGACGCGGTGTCCGACGCGCGTTGCTGGTGTTCGTCGTCCTCGTACAACTCGTCACGACCTCGATCGTCGCGGCGGCACTCGGTTCTGCGGGTGCGGACCCCGCCGCTGTGAAGCTTGCCGAGTGGGCTCGTGACCACGGGATGAACTGGCTGGTCACCGGCCTGGAACGGGTGACCTATGCGGCTGACCGCCCGGTACTCGGGGGCGCTCCCGTCGGCGGGATCCCGACCGCTGCAGGAGCGGTCGGCGAGAAGTCGACGGCGCCGCCGCTGGCGCCCCTCGCCGGCGGCGCGTCGCTGCCGGGTGAAGGTGTCTGGCAGACCGTCGTGGCCGCGCACGGCAGACCGGCCGTGCAGGTCACCACCCTGCGCGTGGACGACGAGCACACGGCGTTCCTCGCCGGTGTCATGCGGATGGACCCGCGGCTGGTCCGCGGCCAGCTGCATCCTGGTACGAACGACCCCGGAGGGTCTTGGGTGGCGTCGACATCGCTCGCCGGGGCGGCCGGCGTCGACGTCGTCGCCGCATTCAACGGCGGATTCAAACTCAGCGACCCCAGCCACAACGGCTACTACAGCCAGGGGCGCACCGTCGCGCCGCTCCTCGAGGGCAAGGCGAGCCTGGTCCTGCACAGCGACGGCATCGCGGACGTCGGCGCCTGGGGGACCGAGGTGCGGATGGCGTCCGATGTCGCGTCCGTGCGGCAGAACCTGACACCGCTGGTCGACGGCGGCGCCCTCAACCAAACCTGTGCCAGCGGTGGCACCCACGAGTGGGGCAGCACGATCGGGCAGGCCGCATTCGTCCACCGGTCCGGGTTCGGGGTGACCGCCGACGGCGCCGAGATCTACGTCGGCGGCCCAGCGCTGTCGGTATGCACACTGGGCCGGATCCTGATCGACGCCGGCGTCGTGCGTGGCATGGAACTCGACATCAACCCCAACTGGGTCAGTGGGACGTACTATCACGTCCATGCGGGCCGTCCGCCGCAAGGGTTCCGGCTGTTCCCCGCCGAGCAGGTCGGCCCGCAGCACTACCTGAGCGCCTCGAGCCGCGACTGGTACGCGTGGTACCTCAGGAATTGAGGACCGTTCACGACCTGGGGCAGTAGCATCGCTCCACCGCCGCGTGGCCCGCAGAGGCCATGGTCGCCTCGCAGCGCCTGCTGACCTCGGTAGTGGGCCACGCGACGGTCCTTCGTGTCACGCGGGCGAGCTGGCGAGCGGCGGTGCGAGAGGGACACGGCGGCCGGGACGACAGCGACGGGGGTGGCGAGGGACCGGGGCGGCAGCGACTGAGCTATCGGGCCAGCCAGGCCAGCGCCGCGGCGAGGAGGGCTTGGGTGCCGGTGTCGAGGGTGGGCTGGATGACCGGGGCGAAACCGGGGGAGTGGTTGACCGGGATGTCCTGGGACACCCGGCCGGCCTCCTGGGCCCGCTGGTAGGTCTTCGCGTCGATGCCGCCGATTCCCCAGTAGGTGTAGGGGACACCGAGCGCGGTGGGGATGTCGCTGAAGTCCTCACTCGCGGTCTGCTGCTCGAGTGGGCCGGCCCGGTCGCCGAAGAACTCGCCGAACGCGCCGGCGACCCGCGCGGTGACGTCGGGGTCGTTGGAGGTGAGCGGGAACCGGTCGAACAGTTCGAACTCGGGGTCGCGTGGGCAGCCCGACGCCTGACACTCGGCGGTGACGATCCGGCGGATCGCCTCCAGTATCCCGTCCCGGGTCGTGTCGCTGTAGGTGCGCACATTGAGCTCGAGCACGGCGCGGTCCGGGATGACGTTGCTCTTCCTGCCGGCGCGGAGCGAGCCGACGGTCAGCACGGCGGTCTGGCCGGGCGGGATCTCCCGGGAGACGATGGTCTGCAGCCTGATCACGATCATGGACGCGAGCACGACGGGGTCGACCGCGGCCTGGGGCATCGATCCGTGCGCGCCGCGTCCGTGGACGGTGATGCGCATGCTGTCCGCGGCGGAGAGCACCGGACCGGCGAGTGTGCCGACGTGTCCGGCCGGGGCCGGGAGCACGTGCTGGGCCAGCGCGACGTCCGGGGTCGGAATCCTCTCGGCGAGGCCGTCGTCGAGCATGCCGCGGGCGCCGTCGCCGGTCTCCTCGGCGGGCTGGAACAACGCGACCACGGTGCCGTGCCAGGCGTCGCGGTCGTCGGCGAGCAGTTGAGCGGCGCCGAGCAGGCAGCTCACGTGCACGTCGTGCCCGCACGCATGGGCCACGGGTACCTGGTCGCCCTCGGCGTCGGCAGCGGTGACCGTGCTGGCGTAGGGCAGCCCGGTGTCCTCGCGCACCGGGAGCGCGTCCATGTCGGCGCGCAGCAGCACGGTGGGACCGGTGCCGTTGCTCAGCACGCCCACGACGCCGGTGCCACCGATGCCTTCGTGCAGCTCGTAGCCGGCGTGGCGCAGCCGCTGGGTCACCCGCTGCGCCGTGCGTCGTTCCTGGTGCGACAGCTCGGGGTGGGCGTGCAGGTCCCGGTAGAACTCCTCCTGCCAGCCGCGTACCCGGTCCAGCCCGGCCAGCACGCTAGATGTCGTCATGACGTCTCCGAGAGGTCGGCGGTGGCCACCATGATGGCCCACAGGTGTCCGACGTACCCGCCCCCACGGCCACGACTCGCCTCTCGAGAACGGGAATCCCCACCGGGGTCCGTGCTCACGAAGACCCGCACACGGTCCGAGCCGAAGGCGCGTGATCTCACCGCGCCGACGTCGGGGCTTCGGAGCGGCTGCCATCGGGCGAAGTTAGCGATACTCGCCCCACCACGCGCCCCACCTGTCGAGCCCGGCCGGAGACGTATGCCATCCGACCTGGTGCCCCCGGCAGGATTCGAACCTGCGACCCAGAGATTAGAAGGCTCTTGCTCTGTCCAGCTGAGCTACGAGGGCGTGCGCCCCGGACCGCCGGGGCGCGGGGAAAGGGTAGCGGTCCCGTCGACGCCCGGCGCTCGGACCTGCGGGT
Source organism: Pseudonocardia sp. D17 (assembly GCF_036984265.1). Lineage (NCBI taxonomy): Bacteria > Bacillati > Actinomycetota > Actinomycetes > Pseudonocardiales > Pseudonocardiaceae > Pseudonocardia > Pseudonocardia sp. D17. The sequence goes on from NZ_BPRG01000048.1 coordinate 45,238, forward strand.
CTCCGGGCGCCAGCCGACCTGCGAGCAGCCCCGCCGTCCCCTGCGCGGCGAGCACCTCCGCAGCTGCGGCGGCCTGCTGGAGCTGGAGGTGCAGATCGGCGAGCCGACGCAGGGCCGCGGCGAGGGGGCGTTGCTCGTCGAGGGGGAGGTCGGGGACGCGGACGCGCCGTTGTTCGGCACGCGACGTGCCGGCGGTGCGCAGGACCCCGGCGAGCAGGTCGGGGTCGACCCGGTCGACGTCGGGCCGATAGGCGGTGAGTCCGGGCGCGAGTGCCGCCGGTGCGTCCAGTGTCCGGGCGCACGCAGCCCCGACGACGACGTCGCCCGCGACGGCGCGGACCACGGTCGACCCGGAGCCGGGACCGCTCGGCGCGCGGGCCAGCCGCAGGTCGTCGGCGGTGAGGGTGGCCGGTGCCGGGTCGGCCGTCGACACCCTGACGAGCCGGACGACGCCGGCGCGTTCGAGGGCGGCGAGGCTGGTGGTCGGCAGCTCCCTGGTCGTGGGCTGCAGGGCGGGTGGGCAGGGTCGGACCTCGGCGAGCGCCTGCGCCTTCGCGGCGTACGCGGCCGGGTCGGGGCGCGGAGGCAGCCGGGGGCTGAGGTCGACGGTCTCGGCGTCCACCGCGGCGAGCGGGCGTTCGTCGGCGGGGCGGTGGGTGTCGGGCGCGAGCAGGATCGTCGTCGGACGCCGGTCGCCGGCACGCGGGCGGCGCAGCACCCACAGGTCGGCGTCGTGACCGGCTCCCACGACGGCACGCAGGGCACCGTCGTGCAGCAGGGCGGCCCGCACGCGGCGGCCCCGGCGTCGTGACGCGGCGGCCGCCGGCATCCGCACGACGACGCGACCGCCAGGGCGCACCCGCTGCACGCACCGTTGCGCCCACGCGAGCTCGGGCTCGCTGCGCGGGGGGACGCCGTAGGGCCAGGGGCCGTCGAGGTCGCGACGGTCGCCGACGGGCGGGTCGCACACGACCACGTCGGCGAGGTCGGCAGGATCCGGCGGGAGCAGGGCGTCCGCACAGACCGACGCTGCTTCGCGACGGGCCAGCCGCAGCCGGGCGGCCGCGATGAGCGCGCGGTCGGGAGCGAGGTCGACGCCGCGGAGCCGGTCGGCGCGGGCCGCGACGAGCAGCCCACCGGTGCCGCAGGCCGGGTCGAGCAGCAGCTCGCCGGGCTCCGGCGCGGCGAGCTCGAGCATCGCGGCGACGACGTCGGGCGGTGTGGGGCGCAGCCGTCGGGAGTCGGTCTCGAGGTAGCGCGCGTGCAGGAGCTCGAAGGCGCCGGCGTGCCCGTGCTCGTCGGCGACGCGCTCGGCGAGCTCCACGAACGCCGCGTCGGTCCGCTCGGTGACGCCGGGCAGCAGGGGTTCGTCGTCCCCGTCGCGCAGCCACACGAGCAGTGCCCCCGCCCGGGCGACGACGTGCCCGAGCCCGATCTCGCCACCTTCGCCCCGCAGGTGCTGCCACATCCGCTCCAGCGGGGGCATCTCGGTGGCTTTCCCGTTGCGGCGCAACCACTCCTCGACGTGGCGCAGCTCGTACCGCGGGCTCGCGGGCGTGCCGTCGACGGGGCTGGGGAAGTCGGGATGACGACGTCGCCAGTTGGAGACGGCGGCCCTGCTCACCCCGCCCAGCCGCGCGATGTCGCCCGCGCTGACGGTGGCGACCTCGCTCACGTCGATCACCCTAATTCGCCGCGTCGTGAGTTGTGAAGCGGTTACACAGCCCCCATACTTCGCGCCATGCCTTCGGCACTGCGGTTCGCGATCGGGTCCGACGTCGGCCGCAGGAGGTCGGGCAACCAGGACTCCGGCCTCGCCGGCCGCAGGCTGCTCGTGGTCGCGGACGGGATGGGCGGGCACGCGCACGGGGAGCTCGCCAGCTCGCTGACGGTCGCCGCCTTCTCCGAGATGGACGAGCAGCTCGGTCCCGACCTCTCCGAGGTCGACCTGGCCGCCGCGCTGACCACGGGGGTCTCCGTCGCCGCGCGCCTGCTCGACGAGGGTGCCCGCCGCGACCCCGGCTCGCGCGGGATGGGGACGACCGTCGTGGCGCTGCTGTTCGACGACACCCGCCTCGGCATCCTGCACATCGGCGACTCGCGGGTGTACCGGCTGCGTGGCGACGAGTTCACCCGGGTGACGCACGACCACACCGTCGTACAGGCACTCGTCGACGAGGGCCGCATCACCCCCGAGGAGGCCGCGGTCCATCCGCGCCGCTCGGTGCTGCTGCGCGCGCTGCAGGCGGGCAACGACCCCGACCCCGAGGTGTGGGTCGACGACGTGGCACCCGGTGACCGCTACCTGCTCTGCTCCGACGGCGCCACCGCCGTCCTCGACGACGACACGCTGCGCGAGCTGGTCGCCCGTGACCGCGACCCCGACGCCGTCGTGTCGGCCGTGATCGAGCTCGCGAACGAGGGTGGCGGCCCGGACAACATCACGTGCATCGTCGCCGACGTCGTGGAGGTGCCCGACGCCGACGGGGGTGCCGGGTCGGACGGTTCGGTCGACAACGGTCACGTCCTGGTGGGGGCGGCCGCCGAGGCCGCCGAAGCCGTCTGACGAGCCCGTTCGGCCGGGGCTTAGCCTGGAGGTCATGGCGCAGACGACCGCCGGGCCGGAGACGCGGAAGGCCGGGACGTCCTCGTCCGGGGCCGCCGGTCTCATCGGGCTCGGGGCGGGCATCGCGATGCTCGTCGCCGGAGGACTGACAGTACTGACGGGTGCCCGTCCCGCGACCCTGCTCGGGTTGCCCGACCCCGGCGAGCTGACGACGGTCGCGCTCCCGGCCGTCCGCGCACTCTCCGAGGTCTCGATGGTGCTGACCATCGGGTTCCTGCTGCTCGCCGCGTTCTTCGTGCCCGCCCAGCCCGACGGCTACCTCGACGTCTCCGGCTACCGCGCGGTGCGTGCCGCGTCGTGGACGGCGTCGGCGTGGTTCGTCTGCGCGGTGTTGCTGGTGCCGCTCAACGTCGCCGACACGCTGGGACGTCCCGTCGGCCAGGTGCTCGACCCGGGCCTGCTGTTCGACCTGATCCCCAAGATCTCCGCCGCCGAGGCCTGGTCGCTCACGGCCGTGGCCGCGCTGCTGGTGCTGGTCGCGGCGCGACTGGTCCTGAGCTGGGGCTGGGCGGTCGTGGCCTTCGGACTGGCGCTGTTCGGCCCGCTCCCCGTCGCGCTGACCGGGCACTCCGCCGCCGGCGGCTCGCACGACATCGCCACCGACAGCCTGGTCCTGCACGTCCTCGGCGCGTCGCTGTGGGTGGGTGGCCTCGCGGCCGTCGTCGTGCTCGCGAGCAGCCGGAGCAACCGCGACCGTGCCGCCGCGCTCGCGACGGCGGTCCCGCGCTTCTCCACGCTGGCACTGGTGTGCTGGGCGCTGCTCGCGGTGACCGGCGTGGTCAACGCGCTCGTGCGGGTGCCGCTGTGGGCCGTCTTCACCACGGAGTACGGCGCCCTGGTCGTGGCCAAGACCCTCGCCCTCGTCACCCTCGGCGTGCTCGGGGCACTGCACCGCAGGCGGACCGTCGCCGCGGCCGCCGAGGGCCGTACCCGGTCGCTGATCGCGCTGGGCGGCGTCGAGATCCTGCTGATGCTGGCGACGATCGGCCTCGCGGTCGCGTTGGGGCGCAGCGCACCTCCCGACACCGGCGCCCCGCCGCCGTCGATTCTCGAGGCGGTGATCGGGTACGACCTCGACGGCCCGCCGACGTTGCTGCGCCTGCTGTTCGACTGGCGGTTCAGCCTGATCTACGGCTCGTTCGCGATCCTGCTGGCCGTCGGGTACCTGGCGGGCCTGCGCAGGCTGCGCCGCCGTGGCGACGCCTGGCCGGTGGGCCGCACGATCGCCTGGCTGTGCGGGTGCCTGGTCGTGCTGATGGCGACGAGCTCGGGGATCGGCCGGTACGCGCCCGCGATGTTCAGCGTGCACATGGCCCAGCACATGATGCTGTCGATGCTGGCGCCGATCCTGCTGGTGCTCGGCGCCCCGGTGACGCTGGCGCTGCGGGCGCTCCCCCCGAGCGGGAAGGGACGCCCCGACGGTCCGCGCGAGTGGATCCTCGCGGCCGTCCACTCCCCGGCGGCGCGCTGGCTGACGAACCCCCTGATCACGTTGCCGCTCTTCGTCGGCAGCTACTACGCGCTGTACTTCTCCAGCCTCTTCGAGACCTCGCTCAACGAGCACTGGGCGCACCTGGCGATGAACGCCCACTTCCTGCTGGTCGGCTGGCTGTTCTTCTGGCCGTTGATCGGGGTGGACCCGTCGCCGCGCCGGCTACCGGCGGTCGCCCGGCTCGGCGTCGTCTTCGCGTCGGTGCCGTTCCATGCGTTCTTCGGCGTCGCCCTGATGAGCCAGAACGAGATCATCGGGGGGTCGTTCTACCGCGGTCTGAGCCTGCCCTGGGTCCCCGACCTGATGCGCGACCAGCAGCTCGGCGGTGGTTTGACCTGGGCTTCCGGCGAGCTCCCGCTCCTGCTGGTCGTCATCGTCCTGCTCGTGCAATGGTCGCGCCACGACGAGCGGTCGGCGCGACGCGATGATCGTCGCGCCGAGGTCGACGGGGATGCCGACCTGAAGGCCTACAACGCCATGTTGAACCGCCTGGCGACGGGGACGCCTACGCCTGCCGCGCAGGAGGAGAATTTCCGAAAAGTGGCCGCGGTCACCGTGAGCGACGAACGCCCGACCGCCGAGACCCGTGATCACCGGCCCGGCCGCGCGACGGGCACTGTCCCTGCAGGTCAGGACGACGCGTCGGGCGACGGGGAGCGCTGACGGGCCGCACGGGCCGACCGACCGTTCGTCGCACGAAGGTCACGCGCTGGCAACCTGAAAAAGCTTGTTTCGCCTGGTCAGAGGCGGTACAAGGGGGGTGATTTGCAGGGGTCGGAGCGCTCCTGTAACTTTCTCCCTGTCAGCGAGACGCCGGACAGAACGGCCCCGAGCGGGTCGGTCACCAGGCCCGCTGGCCGCCCCCTCGGTCGAGCGGTCTAGGTTGCTCGGTCGAGGAACATTACAGCCCCGGACGCTGGCTTCCTTGCTGGGAGTCGGTCGATGGTGTGCGGGTGTCTTTTGAGAACTCAACAGTGTGTCGAGCTTGTTTTTCGGATTGG
>NZ_BPRG01000049.1:0-12389 GCF_036984265.1 Pseudonocardia sp. D17
TGATGTTTCGGCGCGACCTGACACAGGTTCGGTCGAACATGTGCGCTTTCCCGAAGGGCAGGTTGCTGGTGACCATGACCGAGCCGGTCTCGTAGCGGGAGGCGATGAGCTGGAAGAACAGGTTCGCCGCGTCCTGATCGAAGGGGATGTAGCCAACCTCGTCGATGATGATCAGCCGGTAGCGGCGGATCTTCTTCAGCTCGGCTTCGAGCTGCCCGCTCTGGTGCGCGGCGGACAGTCGGGTGATCCAGTTGCTGGCGGTGTCGAACAGCACCGAGTAGCCGGCCTGGGCGGTTTTGACCCCGAGCCCGATCGCGAGGTGGGTCTTCCCGATTCCGGGTGGGCCGAGCAGGATCACGTTCTCGGCCTTCGCGACGAACGTGCCGGTGGCCAAGTGCGCCAACACGTCTCGGCGCAGCGAGGGCAGGTGGTCGAGGTTGAAGTCCTCGAGGGTTTTGACTCGGGGGAAGTGCGCGGTGCGGATGCGCATGGTGTTGCCTGCGGCTTCCCGGTCGGCGACCTGGCGGGCCAGCAGCGCGGCGAGGTACTCCTCGTGCGACCAGTTGCTGTCGCGCGCTTGGTCGGCGAGCTGGTCCCAGCAGGCCGCGATCGTGGGGACCTTGAGCACCCGGGTCAGGTAGGCCAGCTGCGCGGGTAGCCCGTCCGAGCTGGTCGCCTTCGTCGGTGCTGATGTGGCCGATCCGCTCGGGGATCTGCTGGCGCTCATGACGGGATGTCCTCCGGGGTGGGGTCGAAGTCGACACCGAACAAGGCGTCGTAGTCGGGCAGAGCGCGCAGGACGACGGTGTGTCCGTCGGCGTGCGCACAGATCTGGCGGTCGATGCTTCGCTGGTGGGCCCGGCGGCGTTCGTGGAAGTCATGGCGCAGCGTTTTGGCTGTGGCGGCGTGGGCGCGGTCGGTGATCACGCCCTGTTTGGCCCACGAGCGCTGATGACAGGCGATGACCTGCCCGTCGCAGAGCACGGTGATCTCGGTCAAGGACGCGGTGACGTCGATGTAGCGGCCGATGAAGCGCGGGTCGACGGAGTAGTCACAGGTGTCGACGCGGACGTAGTAGCCCCGGCCCAGCCGCACCCGAGTGCAGAGCCCGATCGGCGGGTCCACCGGTGGCAGCGGGAGCATCGCTGCGTAGTCGACGTCGAACAGGTCCACTGGGCGAGCCCGGACCGACCGCACCCGACGCGTGTTCGCCCTACGGGTCAGCCAGTCGGCGAGCTGGGTGTTGAAGTCTGCGGGGCTGTTGAAACAGCGCCCGGGCAGGAACGAGGTCTCCAGGTAGCCGTTGCCGCGCTCGACGAGCCCCTTGAACTCCGGGTCGTGGCGCGGCGCGAGACGGATGCGGGTGGCGAGGGTGCCGGCGAACGCCGCCGCGGGGGCGGTCACCCGCCCGGTGCCGCCGATCCCGGCCTCGCGGTCCCAGACCAGCATCTTCGTCACTCGCCCGACCTGGGCGATCAGCTGCCACATCCCCGACAGCAGGTCCCCGGTCTGGCGCGAAGGCAGCATCACTCCCGACAAGAACCGGGAGTAGCCCTGGGCCATCACCAGCACCGGCAGTTGGCGGGCCTGCCCCGCCCCGACCGGGATCACCGTGTCGGGAAACCACAAGTCGCACTGGGTGATCTCGCCCGGCTCGTAAGTCGTGCGGTCCGCCGGGTCGACCCCGACGTACTCGGGCCGGATCTCGCGGAGCCGGTCTTTGAGAATGGTCAGCGAGTGCGACCAGCCGATCCGCTCGGCGATCACCGTGGCCGGCATCCGCGGGTACTCCGCCAGCAACGCCCGCACCCGCGGCTCCACCGCGTCCACCAGCGACCCCCGCGGCGGACGCTGGTACTTCGGCGGCCGGTCTGAGCTCAACGCCGAGCGCACCGTGTTCCGCGAGATCTGCAGCCGCCGCGCGATCTCACTGATCGACAAGCCCTCCGCGCGATGCAACCGGCGGATCTCCGCCCAGTCCTCCACCTTGATCACCCTCCTCACGATCTCGGAGGGTGGTCACTTTTCAGCCGTCGACACCTGCGCAGTCTTCACCCGTCGTCGACAGGGCGCAACGAGGGGGGCGATGCTGTCGTTCTGGGTCTTCTGCTGATCTCACACTGTCCGTGGCCTGGGCGCTGCTTTTCTGAGCGGCGTCTGGCTAGAACGCGACCGACGCCAAGGGAGGGGCTCATCCCCGACGCCGCGGGCCGACTCCGCGGCCTGGCAGGATCTACGGCGACGAGTGCCAATGGCGGTTTCCAACCGGCGGCCGGTGGGGAGGCGCGGTTGAGCCTGGGCTCTTACGCCCTGCACGCCGCTCAAGTAACCGAGCTGAAGGTGTGCCCGCCGTCGCGAGATTCGTATATGCCGCCCGCGGTTGCCGCGAGCACCCGGCCAGTGGTGAGGCCGGTGACGGCCTGCGGTCGCCCGCCCGGGACTGTTCCGAGTTGCTGCCAGGTCGCCCCGCGGTCGGTGCTGACGTGCAGCGCGCCCTCGAGGCCGAGCCCATAGATTGTCCCGCCGGGCGCCCAAGACAGGAAGGCCAGCTGCGGCCCGGCGGGCGCGGTGAACGTCCGTCCGCCGTCCGCGCTGGCGGCGACCCCGCCGCGCACGGTAGCCAGGACCCTGGCGGGATCCGCCGGGTCGACAGCTATGTCCAGGGCGGGCAGGGCGGCGCGGTCCTGCCAGCTGCTGCCGCCGTCGGTGCTGACACGCAGCACCTGGCGCCCAGCGTCGAGCCCGTAGACGGTGCCGGCGCTGATCTCGAGGGCATGGAAGTCAACCTCACCGGCCAGGCTCAGCGTGGTCCAGGTGGCGCCGGCGTCGGTGCTACGGACCAGCCCGAGTGGGTTGGCGACCTGCTCGTCGGAGCCAGAGTGGCCGCTGGACAGGAACGTGCCGGGCCCGGCGACGGTGAACCCCATCAGGTCTCGCTTGGTGGTGCCGGACGGCTCCAGGCGACCGTTGACGTCGGCGCGAAACAGCCCGTCGTGGGTGGCCACGTAGATCCTGTCGTCGGCTGGGTCTACGCCCAGCCCGTGCACATGCCCGAACACCGGCGCCGCGGCTGCGGGCATCTCGCCTGTCGGCGCGGAGGCGGCGGGCGCCCCGGTTGGCCCGCCACACCCCGCGGCCAGCACGCCGACGGCCGCGACCCAGAGGACCCCGATCCGCCGGCCGCGGAGATTCCGAGGCGAGCGCTGGTTCGACCGGGCAGTCACGGCGGCGATGCTACGTCCGATCTGCGGAGCACCCGACGGGGTTGGCAGGTCGCGAACGGAACTTGTGAGCGTAGCCACTGTCTCTGCACGCAGGCAGAAACCAACGGAGGCGGGCGGGTGAGGCGCTTGCCGGAGCGGTCGGAACAGTGCGCGGGTTCGTCCGGGCTGGATGACGTCGCCGTGGGGTGCTGGTGTTCCCTGTGTGAGGGCGTCGTGCGGGGCCGTCATGGGACGAGGCACCAAGCCTGCGACAGAGGAGACGAGACAGGGGGCACGCGGCGGCCGTGACGCTCGTCGGCGCGGGCCAGGCAGATGTGCTGTCGCACGCAGTTCCTCGTCTCGTCGAGTGCCGGGTGTGCTCGGATTGCGAACGCTCGCGTCACGAGGAACCGAGGTAACGCTGGACGGTCGTCCGGATCTGGTCCGCGTCGTGAAAGACCGCCAACGGCTCGACGCGATCAAGCGATCCGTCGGCCCGCAGGACGAAGCTGACAGGTATGGCTGACGGCACCCGCAAGGCGCTCCAAAGCAGGTTGTTCTGGTCAACGACAGAGGGGTAGCTCGCGCCGAGCTCGGCCAGCAACCTCAGCGCGGCGGCCGGCTCGTCCTTGACATTGATCCCGATCACCGGCACCGACCCGGGCTGTCTCGAGTACGCCTGCAACACCGGGATCTCTTCCCGGCACGGGCGACACCACGAGGCCCAGACGTTGAGCAATGCCGGGCGCCCCTGGAGGGCAGCGCCGAGATCGGTCGTCCCGGGTCTGCCGAGGCACGGGACCGCGAGGCCCGCGAGCGGCCCCGCCGATCTGCGCGCGTCAACTGGCTTGGGGCAGTCCTCGAGCCGGGCAGCGGCTCGCGGGCCGACCAATTGTTCATCCGCCAGCATCTCTGCGGTTGCGTCACCAAAATCGGAACCGTCCGACGGGTAGACATCGCCGGGCGATACCTGGACTTGCGACGGCGCGGACTGGGGGGCGTGAGGTTCTGCCGGCCACAAGGCGGCGATGCCGACCGCTGCGAGGGCGATGACCACGGCGGTCCACCAGGCCTCGCGGCTGATCAGCCCCCGGGCTCGCGTCGGCGGGCCTGTGCTGTTGCGTTCCACCTTCGATCCGCTCCGTCGTCGGAAGCTACGGAGTCGGATAGTAGGCCGAACGACCGAGAAGCCCGCTCTTGGGAGGCCGGACTTGGCCCCGGCCGGGATCGACGTGGTGCGACCTGTCGCGGCGGCTTCGGCCCGGACCGCACGGGTCGACCACTCAGCAACGTTGCACTTGTACCCCTATGGGTACAGGTTCGTGCTCGGGCATAGTTGTCGCCGCTCATGAGGGGAGGCCATGGAACTCACCGGCCGAGGCCTCGTGACGGCCGCCTTCGGCCCCCGCATGATCATCGGCACGTTCGCCGACGAGGGGTGCACGTCATACTGCCCGGCCCGGAGTCGTTCTCGACGACACCGATTGTTCGAAGCTGGGGCAGGAGCCCGGTCGCGAAATGCGCAAGTACGGCCAAGCAGGTGGGTCCGGTTTGACCTCAGCGAGCATCCGAGCCGCTGCCGGATGACTGGGATCGGGTGCGTCGAGTTCGGGCGAGCTGTAGAGCGGGTGCGATCAAGATCAGCACGCCGGCAAGGGCGATCATGGGAGTGTCGCCGACGTTGGCGTAGATCGTCTGACCGTTCCGCAGTGACACCACCTCTCGGAGGAGAGCTGGCTCGCCGAGCTCGCTCCTAACCCGGACCTTACCGTCGAGGTCGACGACTGCTGAGTAGCCGGTGGGCGCAGCCTGTATTACAGCGCGACCGAACTCGATCGCACGAAGCCGGGCTGCGGCTAGTTCGATGGCCGGCACGTCGGCGCTGACGTAGGAGGCGGCGTTGGTAGGGACCAGCACTACCTGTCCGCCTGCCGAGACGCCTTCTCGCACTCGGTCGGCGAAGAGGACCTCGTAGGAGATGGCGACCGCGAGCGGGGTGGGTAGTGAGTCGAGGCGAGCGAGACCCGATCCGGGTATCGCGTCCCGGGGCACAAGTCGAGTCAGGTCGGTGAGCTTGGCGAGGACGCCGCGGGCGGGGATGTACTCGCCGAAGGGCACCCGGTGTTCCTTCTCGTATCGTCCGCTGATGGTGCCCGTCGGATCCCACAAGACCGCTGCGTTCCGGAATCCGTCGCCGTATCGCTCGACCACGCCAACGACGACCGACGTCGAGAGTCGACGGGCCAGCTCGGCCAGGCGCAGGTCCTCGGCCGTGCCGGCGATCGGACCGTCGACCGTGATCACGTTCTCCGGCAGGAGCACAAGATCCGGGGAGCCATCGATGCCTTCCGCCGCCTCGAACTGGCGGTCGGTCGTGTCGTCCGGGTTCGTGAAGATCGCCCGCAGCCCTCGTGGCCCTCCGCCTTGCACGGCTACGATCTCGGCTGTCCCGGCCTCCTCTGTCCGGGCCGCCGTGGCGGAGCCCAGCACGCGGCGAATGCTGCGACGATCGCGACTGCGGCGACGACGCCGCGGGCCTGGGCACGTCGGATGGACCAGACCGCGACCAGTGCCACCCCCCGCGGCGGCGGCGACTGCAGTGACGAGCAGCGAGCCTCCGAACGCCGCGACCGGGGCGAAAGGGCCATCGGGTTGGCTCAGTGAGAGCGACGATAGTGGAAATCCTCCGAATGGGAACCGTGCTTGGACGGCTTCGACAGCCACAAGGGCGAAAGGGGTCGTCCACCAGCCGCCCGCCCAACGTCCGTTCTCGGCGGCGGGCACGACAGCCGCGGCCGCAGCCAGCATCCCTGATTGAAGCAGTGCCACCGCGCCGTAGCCGATCGTCGTGAAGTCGATCAGCCACGACAGCGTGCTCGCATAGAACGTCACGCCGGTGAGCGCGCCCAGCGCCAGGCGGGCACGGAAGCCTCGGTGCCGAATGGCTGCGGTCAGCGCCGCAGCGCCGAGAGGCAACATCGGCCACCATCCACGCGGCGGAGCGCCAACGGCCCATATGCCTCCGGCAGCCACCGCCAGCACAGCGCCGCCGACATGCGATGCTGCCCATCGCCGGACCCATCGCCGGCTGGGACTCAGGTCGGGCCTGGCAATGCTCGGAGCTGGGCGCCCGAGCCATGCAATCAGCCGTGAATACCCTCGATAGATCCTCCGTTGTCCGGCATTGCATGTCGGCAGTCGGAAGCGCGAATTTGCTGCCGGTAACCGCCCCGGGGGATCGACGGCCCGCCGCTCGGCGTCGTTCACCTGCGAGCTCGGCCGTCGTCGCGATATCTGCCGGGGTGGCGAGTGACGTCGCGCTTGCTCAAGCAGGCCGGTGCACCCGCCCGGGCGGTCCGGCAGAGTTGATGAGCTGCTGTGTGCTCGGTGACGCTGTTCGGCACGGAGTGGACGCGGGTCGGGGACGCATGCTTGCCGGTGCATCGCCGGCGGCGGCTGAACCTGCTCACCGGATTGCGCCGCCGCTGAGAATGCCAGCCAGTATGGCGCCGAGCACAATAATGATGGAGACGATGAGGACGATGTGACGGCCGTGTGTCGTGTGGCGGGGGAGATCGCGCAGCGGAAAGAGCAGTTGCCGACCGGCGACGTAGGCCGCCAACGCGGCGACGAAGACGGCTCCGCCGGTTGCGCGGTCCGTGACGACGAGGACAACCGAGGCGGTCGCGCCGAGCAGCAGGGCCATCGCCGACTCGTAGAGCTGCGTCGGGAGCCGTAGGCGGCCGAGCTTCCGATCGGAGGACCAACGCCCCCACCGCGAGGCGGTAGGACGGCCGGCGCAGCACCCACCGAAGAAACAACCTAGCCGTCCGATGGCCATGCCGAGGAGCAGGCCGGGCGCCGTCGCGTCGAGCAGCGATCCGATCGGGAGCTTGAGCAGCAACGCTCCGCCGAGCAGCACAGCGACGGCCACCAGGACGAATCCCTGGATGCACATTCCGCTGGACATGTTCATCCAACCGCGCCTCCTGACGGGATGTTCGATCATGTAGTAGACGCGTGCACCAAGCACCCCGAGCAGGCAGGCGATGAGCGAGAGCGCGAGCACGGGCAACGCCGGAAGCCCCATGCGGCCTACGAAAAGGCTCTGTAAAGCGAGGGCGGCTCCGGCGCCGGTCGTGACCAGGCCGGGCCATGCGCCTAGTCGCACACCCGGTGCTCGGACTTTGATCAGAGGAGCGAACCCGGTGTGCCCGGTCGTGGTGGCGGCGACCGGCAAAAACTCGGCAGGCGGGTCGTCTGTGCCGGCGCGCTCCTGCGGCCGTGCAGTGACCTCCCACGTTCCTGCTGGAATGTTCTCGATCCGTGTGGACAGCGAGACCCGTCCGCTGCTCGGCAGCACATCAGTGACCGTTTCGATGACCTCGAATGTGTCGACCGCGCCAGGTTCGTGTTGTGTCACTTTCCTCCGCCCTGTGAAGGCCACCGTGAGCGGGTACGGGGTGGCGGTGCTGGAGTCAGCGGCGGTGAAGGTGTAGGTGACGCCCAACGCCTGAGGCTCGACGGTGTCGAGTGCTGAGCACGTCACCTGGGTGGTCGAGAGTGAGGCGGCTGTCAAGGTGGCCCCGTCGCGGCGGCGCGCCGGCGTCGTCGGTCGGGTTCCGAGCTCGGTTGAACCGGGCGAGCGTGGCGGCGGCGCCGGCTGGCGGGTGCGGCCATGTAGTGGGAGCGGTGCGGATCTAGCCGGCGCCTCACGTCGGTCGAGCTCAGCTTGGGGTTCATCCGGTGATGCCCCGCGGTGCGGGCTTGCGTCCCGCTGTTGTGGAGGTTGCGGGCTCTTGCGGGCTCGGCTGCGGGCATTTCGCGGGTCTTGGTGTGTCTTGCGTCGTGCGGCTCGTTGAGCTCGTCGGCGCTCCTCGCGGTTCATCGGCGACTCCTGAATGCGATCGGTTCCTGTGGCGTCGCCCCCGGGACGACGTCGAGGGCCGGGGGTCCTACCTGGTAGCTCGTTACCGCCGGTCGTCGGCTCGGAACTCCTGGGGGAAGGTCGTGGCAATTGGTGACGTGGTCGTCCGACACCACCTGCTTGCCCGGGGCGCGTTCGGCACGACGTCAGAGGGGGAGGGTGTAGCCGGCGATCGGGCTGCGGAGCCAAGCGATGAACGCACCCCATGCCCCGGTGACCAGCAACGTGCCAAGGACGAGGAGCATGACACCCCCGCTGAGCTGTAGGGCGCGGATGTGTCGGCGCAACCACCCCGCCGTCCGAACCGCCCACCCGGTCCCGAGGGCGATGAGGACGAACGGGACGCCGAGTCCGGCGCAGTAGGCGAGTACCAGCAGCAATCCGCGCACGGTTGAGGGCCCGACCTCGGTGCCCGCAGCGAGGGCGACCACGCCGGTCAGGGTCGGACCCAGACAAGGCGTCCAGCCCAGGCCGTACACGGCACCGAGAACCGGCGCGCCAGCCCATCCGCTGCGCGGCAGGCGGTGGATGCGCAGGTCACGTTGGAGAACGGGTATCCAACCGAGGAACACGAGACCCATGGAGATCGTCAGCACACCGCCGACACGCTGCAGCAGGAGCTCGTTGGTGATCAGCCAATCCGACAGGCCGAGAACGAGGAGCGCGCCGCTGGTGAAGACGACGGTGAACCCGGCGACGAACAGCGCGGCCGCACCGGCAAGACGCCACCGCTGAGGGGGCCGCAGGTCAGTCGTTGTCTCAGGGCCTATGGCGTCGCCTCGCAGGGGGGTCCCGGGGCCGGCGGTGACGGAACGGGGTCGGTCTGGGGCCGATGCGCTGGTGCCTGCCAGTCCCGCAAGGTAGCCGATATAGCCGGGCACCAGGGGCAGGCAGCAGGGAGAGGCGAAGGAGATTACGCCGGCCGCGAGCGCCAGCCCGACCGCGACGAGCAGCGGTCCCGAGATGGCCAGCTGGGTTAGCTCGGTCATGTTCCTGTCCGCCCTTGCTGCGCGGTTGCGGCATCCTCAGCGGCCATGCGGGGCTCGGCGGCCACTCGTTGGACGACTGGTAGGAGTTCGCCGACGCGTAAGGCCGTCAGGAAGACCGCTGCTACGCGGTGGTCACGGTCGAGCACGATCGTCGAGGGCACCGTGTTGCGGGGGAATCCGTTGAGAGCGACCAGAGAGCGCCCGGGATTGTCGTACAACGACGGGTAGGTGACGCCTCGGTCGACAACGAAGTCTCGTGCTGCCTGTCGATCGTCGCGTACATCGATGCCCAGCAGGGTGACCCCCGACGGCTGCATCTGCTCATGGATCAGCTGGAGTCCGGGCATCTCTTCCCTGCAGGGGCCGCACCAAGAGCCCCATACGTTCAGCACGACGACCTGGCCGGAGAATTGGGACAGACTCACCGTCTGACCGGGATCAGTCAGGCTTTCGCCCGACATTTCTCTGACGTACCCGCGATCGCTGGGCGGGTCGTAGAGGATGCGTGTCTGACCGCCGGGCGCGGTGAAGGAGAACTCCTTGACCGTGGTGGGGGCTGAGCCGCTGGGCTTGGCGAAAGAGCAGGCTGTGAGTGACAGGCTGGCTGCCACCAGGATGGCCACGATTCGGCGGGCGTGGCTCCGGCCGCGCACTGTGCTTGCTCTGCGGGACGCGGGGGTCGGTAGCCCCGGGCTGGTGGTGCGCATTACCCCGGATGCGCGCACGCGCCTCTGGAGCGGCCCGGACACCGCGTCGAAGAGCAGCCGGCGATGCCTCGTGGCGGGGGCGACGGAGTCGATCATCGGATTTCCACGGGCGTGCCCCACGGATTGATCTCGAGTGGAAGGTCGAGATTGAGGTTGCCCTCGTGGAGCAGCTCGTGGAGTGCGTCGACCCGGCCCACCGATCCCGCCCAGACTTCGCGGGTGTCCGGGTTGCTCGGCTGCTCGAGCGTGGCTCGCCGGGCGCTAAAGAACGCCTCGAGCCAGATCGTCTCCCCGGCGGCGTCTGCTGGCTCTCCGCCTGCTTCCCGCGTCGCTCGATCAGCGACGGCGGCGAGGCTGTCGGGACCCTCGTCGACGCCGTGCTGGATGGCGGTGTCGTAGAGCACAAGGCGCGCGAGGCTGCTGGTCAAACCCAGTTGTCGGGCGAGGTCGACCGCCGGGCGATAGTACGTCTCGTCGACGACAGCGTCCTGCGCGGCACGAAACTGTGGATCAGCCGAGGCCTGAGCCCAAGCCTGCGGCATTCCCTCCAGCCCGACATGGCTGTCGGATCCCTCAGCGGCCAACCGGGTCAGGCCGGGCAGGAAGGAGGCCAGCGGATTGGCAGGCGAGGCCTCGGTGTAGCGGCGCACTACCTCGGCCATGTCGCCGCATGCCGAGCAGAACCCGGCACGGCCGGCCGTATAGCCGCGCCCGTCCTGCAGATCTTCGATGTACCCGTACTGGATGTCGGTAACGTCGTTCTCGAACACACTGATGATCTGGTCGGCGGTTCGCCGCTCGGCTGCGGGAGCGGGCAGCGTCGACTGGACCGCGTCCGGTGGCAGAGCGCTGCCCGCGGAGGACAGGACGACGATGCCGACGACAGCAGCACCAGCCAGCAACAGCGCTGCTGCCCCTGCGATGATCACGGTGGCGCCTCGGGAGCAGCGACCTGGCGATCGAGGCCCTGCCGGAGCGCTCCTGTTCGATGGAGCGGTTGGCTTCGCCCGTGTTCGCACACCTGCCGCGGTCGGCTGTCCGCGTTCGCTTCTGGACATCCTGGAGCTCCTGTGTGTTCGGTGGAAGCGACAACGAAAGCCAGCAGGGGTCGGGCCAACTGATCGCGCGGAGCCCGACAAGCGGGCAGGAACATCGAGAGGGCGAGTCGTCGCTGCGGCACAGCGTTTTGCACGCCTTGTTCCGCGCGAAGAGCGCCGGCGCAGCGCCGTTTCCCCCTGCGCGTTGAACCGTGCGGTGGCCGCGCCAACCCCCGCGCGACCACCTGAGCTACCTGCGGCCGAGTCTGGTCGAGGAAGGCCCTGCGTTCCGGCGGGGAGTCGTCTCGTCGACATGCAGCGCCGCCAGCGCCGCTCGGGGCTCGGCGGTCGAAACGCTGGTCAAGCCCTGGACCAAGCCCGCCCTGCACTCGTCCCACCGATGTCGGGACGGTAAGCCACCCCAAAGCGGCGTGCACTCCCTCTGCACGGTTGATCGTCCCCGAAGCAGCCCGCCCCCCGGCATCACCACAAGGCTGACCCTGACCACCGTCGGCGACCATCATGAGGACGTCCGCGACATCCGAGTCCCACCGCGCGAACACACCCGAGGTGGCCCCAGGTCTCGAAAGGCCTCCAGGCAACACCGCTTCGAGCTGCCTCTTCAGCGAGCGCTTCCAGCCGAGAGGTCGTCGCCCAGGCACCCGGGGCCTGTGTGGTGAGGGTGCGCGACCAGTCACCCCGTCACGTTCGCGGTAACCCTTCGTTACAACCGGTGCATCCGATCGCGCCTCATCGACGGGAGACCGGAAATGATCGACAAGCGTCACCAAGCGAGCCTCGGGCCGAGGTGCCGGCCATTCACGCGCCGTTGGGTAGCGGCGCTCGCAGGCCTGGCCGTCGCGACCGTGGCGCCGTGGATCGCCGCGGGCGTCGCCACCGCCGACGTCCCGGCCCGGCCACTCCCGTACACGCCCCCGCCGGGCGCCGTCGGGCAGGATCTCGTCCCCGGCACTCCCTGCTCTACCGAGGCCCGTGCCTGCGTGGACCTTGCCTCCCACAACGCGTGGTTGATCCGCGACGGGAAGCTGACTCGCGGCCCGGTTCGTTTCGTCGACGGCGACTCCACCGACCCGACGCCCCGGGGGACCTTCAAGGTCGAGTGGAAGGCGCGGGACTACACCAGTCGCGAATACAACACCCCGATGCCCTATTCGGTCTTCTTCGCTCCAGGGGGGATCGCCTTCCATCAGGGAGGGCAGACCACGCCCTCGGCAGGCTGTGTCAAGCTGAACCCGCGCGATGCCGAGGCCTTCTTCGACGATCTTCAGGTCGGCGACGAGGTCCAGGTCAAGTAGAACCATCCCCAGCCTCCTCTCCCCGACAGGATCGATCGCATCCAGCTCTACTATCTAGGTACGTAGATAGTAGAGCCAGCCCACCCGACCGAACACAGGGGAGGAGGCCTCAGCTCCGCTGCCTCCTGATGCATGGGTCACCGGGGTGTCAACGGCCAGTTCGTGGTCCCCGCTGGTGGCCAGGTGAAAGTCCCCGGTCCGGGGTCGTTC
>NZ_BPRG01000050.1:0-190418 GCF_036984265.1 Pseudonocardia sp. D17
GGTCCTTCCCCCGGGACACGCCCGGAGCTACAGACCAGTTACACCGAAGATCAGACACTCCCCCCGGTGGTGCGGCCCCGTTTCAGCAGGTCAGGAGGACGGAGGGATTGGTGCGGTGCGGGGTGACTGCTAGTGTGAACCGCCCGTTCAGGTGACAGGTCGGGGTTCGGGCGCACTGGAGCGACGATCGGCCCTCGCCGACGGGTTTGCCGGGGTCGTGGCGCAGTCACGCCGTGGTGGGGGAACCGGGAAGTGGTCCGACGACCGACCGACGACGAGGCGCCCGGTGGACGGCCGTGCTCGATGACGCTGCGGGCCGAGGAGTGGGCCGGGGGAGTGGCCCGGACGGAAGTGTCGGCCTGGTTGGAGATCGTGGGCTGGCCACTGGTGCAGGCGGTCGGGATCGTCGCGGCCGTGGGCGAGGCCGTCGACAACGTCGCCCTGCACGCGTACCCGCCGGTGGAGGGCGTGGCCGCCGGAACGGTGGCCGGGCTGTGGGGGGCGGTGTCGGTGGAGGCGGTGGTGCTGGCCGCCGCCGGGACCCGGCGGGTGCGGGTGGTGGTGCGTGACTGGGGGTCGTGGAACTCGCTGGGCGTGCTGCAGGCCGACGGCCTCGGTCTGCAGCTGATCAACGACCTGATGGACGAGGTGACGATCCGCCCCGGCATCCCGGAGCACGGTCACGGCGCCAGGCCCGGCGACGGCGCCGGCACCGAGGTCACCATGATCAGCTACGCGGTGTCCCGCCGGCCGGGATGAGTCCCCGCCGTCGCCGCTCCACGGGCGGCACCTGCCCGGGCGTGGTCAGGCGGCCGGCCGCAGGGCGGCGAAGAAGAACGCGGTCTGGGCCACGATGAACTCGTCGAGCGACATCTGGGACCGGACCCCGCCGCGGTTCAACGCCCACAGGTGGCCGAGCCACAGGATGCTACGGGCGCACAACCGGGGGTCGACCTGGGCGAACTGGCCGGACTCCGTGCCGTTGAGCAGGATCTTGACGCGCGTTGCCTCGAGCTCCTCCTCCACCGACCGGATGTACGCGCGCACGTCGTCGAGCCGGGCGCGGTCGGGCACGAGGTGGCGGCGGCGTCGTCGTCGCGACCGGCGCGGACGTGGGCGGCGTCCGGGTCGGCGACCACGTCACGACGTGCGTCGCCGGATACTGCGGCACCTGCCGGAACTGACAGCGCGGGCGGCCGTGGCTCTGCGTCGGCAAGGACGCGCTGCGGCGCGGGCCCGACGCGGAACCGCGGCTGTCGCTCGACGGGACGCCGGTGTTCGCACTCGGCGCCATCGGCGGGTTCGCCGAGCGGGCTGGTCTCCGAACGGCGGTCGTCCGATCGACGAGGCGGTGCCCGTCGGTAGCCGTATCGCCGCCGTGGAAGCTATGTCGCAGACGACGCCGTCGCCGGCTCGGCGACGAGGCCGGCGAGGGCGGAGTCGGCGACCGCGCGCAGCCGTTCCCGGCCGGGCCGGCTCTTCGCCAGAACGTTCATCCCCTGGACGACGGCGACCAGGAGGTCGGCCGAGGCCGCGCCGGCACCGGGGCGCAGTTCGCCCGCGGCGGCCGCGCGCGTCAGGGCGGCCTCGAAGGCCGCGCGCAGGTTCGCGAGGTGCAGGCCGACCATGCCGGAGAGCTCCGGGTCCCGGGCCGCGAACTCGACGAGTGAGTTGGTGATCAGGCAACCCCAGCGCCGGTCGCCGTCGACCATGGCGTCGATCAGGTGGTCGAAGTAGTCGCGCAGGCCCTGCACGCCGCTCGCGGGCGCGGTGATGCGCCGGACGGCATCGGCCGACACCGTCTCGGTGTAGCGGCGCAGAGCAGCGGTGAAGAGGTCGCGCTTGGGGCCGAACGCGGCGTAGACGCTGCCCGGCTGGAGCTGCATCGCCTCGCAGAGCGTGTGCATCGACGACGCCTCGAACCCGTGCTCCCAGAACGTGCGCAACGCGGCGTCGAGCGCCTCGTCGACGTCGAACTGCCGCGTCCTTCCCACGAGTCCGATTCTAGTACACGTCGCCGCCCTCGAGAGGCGTCGGACGGGTTGTACTGCATGCTCTTACATGAAATATTTGGCGGAGCATTCATGAAAGGGGCGCTGCATGCGGATCGCCGTGATGGGCACCGGCGGGGTCGGTGGGTACTTCGGGGCCCGGTTGGCCGAGGGCGGCCACGACGTCGCGTTCGTCGCTCGCGGACGACACCTGCAGGCGCTGCGCGAGAACGGGTTGCGGGTCCTCAGCCCGCTCGGCGACCTCACCCTGCCGGACGTCACCGTCACCGACGACCCGGCCGAGCTCGACCCGGTCGACCTGGTGTTGTTCGCGGTCAAGCTGTGGGACACCGAGCAGGCCGCGGCACAGGTCGCGCCCCTGGTCGGGGAGCGGACGGCCGTCGTGTCGTTCCAGAACGGCGTGGCCAAGGACGAGATCCTGCGCCGGGTCCTCGGCGACCGGCACGTCATGGGCGGGGTCTGCTACATCGCCGCCTCGATCGCCGAGCCCGGCGTGATCCGGCACGCCAACATGCTGCAGCGGCTCGTCTTCGGGGAGTACGACGGGACGGCCTCGGCCCGGACCGCTGCGCTGCACGACGCATGTGTCGACAGCGGTATCGACGTCGAGGTCAGCGACCGCATCGAGCAGACGATCTGGGAGAAGTTCGTCTTCCTCGTCGGGCTCTCGGGCACCACGAGCCTGGCGCGCACGCCGATCGGACCGATCCGGGACGAGCCCCGGGCGCGGGCCTTCCTGCGCGACGTCATGGACGAGGTCGTCCGGGTCGGTCGCGCGCAGGGCGTCGCGCTCCCGGAGGACTACGCCGACGACCGGCTCGCCTTCGTCGACACCATCCCGGCGACCATGAGCTCCTCGATGCACCACGACCTCGAGCACGGGAACCGCCTCGAGCTCGCCTGGCTCAGCGGCGACGTCGTCGCCCGCGCCGCCGACCTCGGTGTGGCCGCGCCCGCGAACCGCGCGATCGCCGACATCCTGTCGGTGCACGCGGCCGGCGCCGCCGGACGAGCGGGGTGACGGGGATGGCCGAGCCGGCGCTGACGGTGCGGGGGCTCGACGCGCGGCTCGTGCGGGTGCCGATGCGAAGGCCGTTGCACACGAGCGGCGGCCAGGTCACCGAGGCTCCGCTGATGCTGCTCGACGTGCACACCGAGCAGGGCGTCACGGGTCGCGCGTACCTGTTCTGCTACCTCGACGGGGTCGGCCACGCGGCCGTCGCGGTCGCTGCGTCCGTGCAGGACCTGCTCGTCGGGTCGTCGGCGGACCCCGCGACGGTCGGGCGGACGCTGGCGGCGCGGATGCGGCTCGTCGGGGTCCGCGGCGTGGTCGCCGGTGTCCTGGCGACGATCGACGTCGCCTGCTGGGACGCCGTGGCGGTCGCGGCCGGCATGCCGCTCGTGCGGCTGCTCGGTGCCGAGCCCCGGCCCGTTCCCGCCTACAACAGCAACGGGCTCGGACTGGTCGCGCCCGCCACGGCCGCGCAGGAGGCGGTCGAGCTCGCGGCGGAGGGCTTCGGAGCGGTCAAGATGCGATTGGGCCGCCCGGACCCGGACGAGGACCTCGCCGCGGTCCGCGCGGTCCGCCGGGCGCTCGGGGAGGGGACCCCGGGCGGCGTCGCGGTGATGGCCGACTTCAACCAGGCGCTGACCAGGGTGGAGGCCGACCGGCGCTGCCGCGCGCTCGACGACGAAGGGCTCGCCTGGATCGAGGAGCCGATCCGGCACGACGACCACCGGGGTGCCGCGGAGCTGGCCGCCGCGCTGCGCACACCCGTGCAGCTCGGCGAGAACTTCACGGGACCGCGCGCGATGGCGGCGGCGATCGATGTCGGGGCGAGCGATCTCGTCATGCCCGACCTGGACCGCATCGGTGGCGTCACCGGCTGGCTGGCCGCTGCCACGCTGGCCGACGTCGCCGGCCTCCCGATGTCCAGCCATCTCTACCCGGAGGCGTCGGCCCACCTGCTGGCGGCGACACCCACCTGCCACTGGCTGGAGTACGTCGACTGGGCCGACCCGATCCTGCTCGAGCCCCTGACCGTCACCGACGGTGCGGTGTCGCCCCCCGACCGACCCGGGACCGGTGTCCGATGGGACGAGGACGCCGTGGCCCGCCTGCGCATCGGCTGAGTACGGAGACCGCCCTGTGATCGTCACCCTGGACCAGCTACCGGACGCCGTCCGCGCCGAGTACCCCTACGTGTCGCGGTTCGTGAGCGTCAACGGCATGCGGATGCACCACGTCGACGAGGGCCCCCGGGACGCCCCACCCGTCGTGCTGTTGCACGGCAACCCGACCTGGGGCTACCTGTGGCGCGACACGATGCGCCCGCTGCTCGAGGCCGGGTTCCGCGTCGTCGTCCCGGACCAGATCGGGTTCGGCCTGTCGGAGAAGCCGTCGCTGCACGGAACGCACACGTTGGCCAACCACACCGCGAACGTCGTCGCGCTCCTCGACGCGCTCGACCTGCGCGGCGTGGTGCTCGGGCTGCACGATTGGGGCGGCCCCACCGGACTCGGCGCCGCGGTCAGCCGGCCCGACCGCATCGCGGCGATCGCGGTGATGTCGACGTGGGCCTGGACGGCCTCGCCCGCCGAGTTCCATCAGCGGGTCCTGCCCTGGCGGACGCTGCACGCGCCGCTGCTCGGGCCGTACCTGATGGGCAGGCGGGCGGCGATGCCCGGCCGCGGGATGTACCTGTCGGTCGTCGACAGGGCGCGCTTCGCCGACGGCGCCCAGCACGTCTACGAGGCGATCCTGTCCGACCCGGCCGACCGGGACCTCACCTGGACCTGGCCCCGGTCCATCCCGATCGGCCTGCCGAGCGACATCGAGACGGAGCACTTCCGGTGGCTCGAGGCCGAGGTGCGCGCCCTCCACCGGCCGTCGACGGTCATCTGGGGACGGGAGGACGACGTGTTCGAGCCCGGGGTCTTCGCCGCGCACTGGCACGAGATCTGGCCGCACGCGGAGGGAACCCATCTCGTCACCGGGAGGCACTTCCTCCAGGAGGACTCGGGCGCCGAGATCGGAGCGCTGCTCGTCGACTTCGCGGACCGCGCCGTGCGCTCCGCCGGGGGGAGCTGAGATGGCCACCGTGGAGGTCGTCACCACCCGGCCGCCCCGCACGCGCGCCGTCCCGCTGCTGGCCGAACCCGACCTGGGGCACTACCCGGGGTTCCGGTCGTTCCTCTCGACGACGTTCGGGCTCGACGAGGATCCGCTCGGTGCCCCCGGTCTGCTGGCCGTGGACGGGCGGGTCTACGAGCTCGTCTTCGTCGGTCGCTCCGGTCGGCCGTTCCCGTCCGGGGTCGAGGTCAACGCCCTCGTCGAGGGTCTCGAACCCCTCGACGAGCAGGCCGCCGACACCGACCTGTGGGCCATCCTGCGCTGGCTCGTCGCGGGTGTCGGGGGCGAGTGGACCGACGATGCGCTGTCGACGACCGGCCGGGTCTATCGGATACCCGCGGCAGGCGAACGGGCCTGAGCGAGCCGGGGCGACGACCGCGGGGCGTCGACGTCAGGGCGGCCGCAACCTCACCGTCGTCGTCGGGCGGCAGGACGACAGTGGGGTTGCGCTCCTGCGGGCGGCGACTCGCTGCGCGATCTCGCCTCTACCGACCAGCGCGACCTCCTGCGGACGGGAGCGGGGCGCCCCTCCGTGGAGGTGCGCCCCGCTGGATGGTCGTCGCCGTCGGCCCTGCGGGCGATCAGTGGCCGAGTGGCTGCTGACGACCACGTGCTGGATCGGCGTCGCCGCCGCGGGTCGCGGTGCGGCCGAGGCGGTGCCGGTCGCGAGGGTGGCGACTGCGAGCGCCGCGGTGGCGCCCACGGCGAGCGCGGCTCTCGCCAGGTGTTTCGACATCGACGAGCCTTCCTGAGGGGGAAGGCACAGTGCACCCCGAATCGGTGTCACCCGTCGGTGTGAGGAGTGAAGCCCGGGCGAGCGGCGGGTGACTTCCTGGCATCGCCCGGGGGATTCCGGCCACCTCGAGGCGTCTGTCCCCGATGCGCGTCGTGCTTCGTTCGGGCGGTCGCACGTCCGAGCGCCGTCCGCGGTCAGTGCGCGAGCCGGACCGCCCGCGCGGCGGCGCCCCGACGGGCGACGAGCCGGCTCGACGTCGGCCGGCCCGCTCGGTGACAGTCGGTGATGGTGTCGAGCAAGCGATGCAGGGTCGTGGCGACGAGCCCGCTGGGAAGGTGGTCGACAGCGGTGCGGGCCGCGTCGACCGCATCGATCACCGTACGTGACTCGGGGTCGCGGCAGAGGGTGCGGACGGCGGTGTCGACGGCGTGTGCGGCGAGGTGTACGTCGGCGACGGCGAGGGGCGCCGCAGTCGATGGTCCGGAATCCAGGTGCACGGTCCACCTGTCCTTGACAGTGAGTGTGCGGGCCGCCCGGCCGGCTGTCGCGTGGTCGGGCGGCCCGCGCCGGCGTAGGGGACTACTTCTTCTTCTTGCCCTTCTTGCCCTTCTTCTTCTTGGCCATCGCGCACCCCCCGGACCCGTCGTTGTAATCTCGGTTCCATCCCGGTCAAGGTAGCATTGACCGCGGCTCGGTCAAGGGGAAGTTGACAGGGTTGACCAAGAAGAAAGTGTTTGCGCAGCTCAAAGACACTGTGGAGCAGATCGAGTCGTCGACCTCGGAGATCGATCGGCTGGCTGCGGGGCGCACATTGCGACTACTCGCCGACCAGCTCGAGCGCGACCTCGTCACGGAGGCCCGGGCGGCGGGAGTTCGCTGGGCCGACATCGGCGAGCTCTACGGAACGTCCAAGCAGAGCGTGCAACAACGGTTCCGCGCGCGCCCGACGACTGCCGCGGACTGAGCCGGTCCCCGGGCGGTCCGGTGGCGCGTCCGTGGGGGCACCGCCGACCGTGGCAGCGTCGGGACGGACCACCCGACCCGGGACGTGCGGCCGCGGGCCGTTCACGGTCTGTCACCTGACTGCGCGGGGTCGCCCGTGTGTCCGGGGTGCCGTTCCGGACCGGCGGACACCGGCAGCGAGTTGCCGTCGGTGACACTCCGTGGACTTCGGCCGACTCGGCACCGTCATCGGCGGATGTCGCCACGAGCAGGTGCGGGCAGCCATCGCGCCGGACCGCCGCGGCGACGGGCGCGGCCGTCGGAGACGAAGACCAACCTTGTCGGGGGTCGCCGACCCGACTGCGGCCGGGCCGTCGATCCCACGTCGCCGACAGTGCCGGGCGGCATGGCACCTAGCGGCTGCCGACGTCCTCCCAGCCCCGGCGCCGGGGCCTGGCGGCCGGACCGGTGGCCCGGGAGCGGTAGACGATGTACGGCCTGAAGAGGTAGTTGAGCGGCGCGGTGAAGGCGTGCACGAGCCGGGTGAAGGGCCAGATGGCGAAGAGGGCCATGCCGATCAGGGTGTGGATGTGGAACGCGAGACCCGCGTCGGCCATCCTCGCGACGTCCGGCTGGAGGACGAACAGCGACCGGAACCACGGCGAGACCGTCTCCCGGTAGTCGTGCTCGTCGCCGCCCATGGCGCCGAGCAGGGTGGTGGCCAGCCCGGCGACGAGTGCGGCGACCAGCACCACGTACATCGACTTGTCGTTGCGGGTCGTCGCCGAGAACACCGGCCCGGTCGTCCGGCGCCGGTAGACCAGGATCCCGACGCCGACGAGGGTGCAGAAGCCGGCGACGCCGCCCAGGGTGAGGGCCTGGACGTGGTACGCGGTGGGGGACAGCCCGACCGCACTGGTCCAGGTCCGCGGGATCAGCAGGCCGATGACGTGCCCGATGACGACCACGAGCAGCCCGAAGTGGAACAGGGGGCTCCCGATCCGCAGCAGCCGCGACTCGTACAGCTCCGACGAGCGGGTGGTCCAGCCGAACTTGTCATAGCGGTAGCGCCAGATCGTGCCGACGACGAGCACGGCGACCGCGACGTAGGGCAGCACACCCCAGAGCAGCACGTCCCACGCACTCACCGGCCACCTCCACCGGGGTTCGCTGCGAACGGGGCGAGGTCGAGCCCGACCTGTTCGCGGGGCGGACCGTCGCGCCCGAGCCGCCGGGCGGCCGCGACGTCAGTGGGGGAGGGTCCGGGCAGCAGCGCGCAGACGGCCTCGACCGGCGCCGCATAGGGGGAGGACGCGTCGAGCAGGGCGAGCCGGAGCAGCTCCAGGCCGGCCCGGTTCTGCTGGAGCAGGGCCAGGCCGTCTCCGAGATCGGCGGTGGCGGCGTACTCGCAGACGACGGATAGGTGGTCCGGCAGCTCGTCGCCGCGCAGGTCCAGCCCGGCCGCGCGGTACCGGGCCTTGAGCGCGGCGAGTGCACCGCCGCGGCGGCGGGTCTCCCCGTCGCTCCACCACGTCAGGTACAGGCAGCAGCGACGACGGCGGTCGAAGGTCGCGACGTAGTGCTCGGCCAGCGCGGTGGACGGGGTCCGGTCGGCGGCTCCGAGGAACGAGGTCAGCCGCTCGCGCGGCGGTCCGGCGGAGAGCCCGTGGACGGCCCTGCGCACGAGCGGCAGCGTCGCGAGGACGGTCTCGTCCGGGTACTGCAGGCAGACCGACGCCGCCTGCAGGACGACCGCGGACTCCCGCGCGCGGAGCGCCCCGGCGTTCATCGGCGGTCCTCGGGTGCCGCAGTCCCGGCGGACCCATCCGGTGCCGACCCGCGCGCGGTGACGTCGCCGTGCTCGGCGGGCGCCTCGCGCGGCGGCGGGAACAGTCCTGGCGGGCGGCCCTTGCCATCCCAGTTGAGCAGGTTGACACGCGCCCCGCGCACGCCGGGATCGGCGACGTCCTCGCTCGTCTGGCGCACGCGCAGCGCGTGGAAGGTCTCGACCGACACCGGGACGGAACGGCCCGAGGCCTCGCCGAACGGGCCGAGGCCACCCATCCCCGGGCCGCCGTCGACGTCGAGGCTGCACCCGAGCTCCTCGAGCTGGTGGGCCTCGCCCTCGTAGGCGGTCGGGATGACGTAGCGCTCGTCGTACTTCGCGATCGCGAGGAGCCGGTACATCTCGATGATCTGCTCGGCGTCCATGCCGACGGCGGCCGGGATGGACTCGTCGATCTCCCGGCCGAGGGTGACGTCGCGCATGAACGAGCGCATGGCGGCGAGCTTGCGCAGGACCTCGGTGACGGGGGCGGGGTCCCCGGCGGTGAACAGCTCCGCGAGGTACTCGACGGGGATGCGGAGGGCGTCGATCGCGCCGAACAGGTTCGGCGCGGACTCGCCGTCGTGCCCGGTTTCGACGAGCCTGTCGACGACCGGGGAGAGCGGCGGGATGTACCAGACCATGGGCATGGTGCGGAACTCCGGGTGCAGCGGCAGCGCGACCCGGTACTCCTTGGCCAGCCGGTACACCGGCGAGCGCCGGGCGTGCTCGAGCCAGTCCTCGGCGATGCCCTCGCGCCGGGCGGCGGCGATCACCTCGGGGTCGTCGGGGTCGAGGAGGAGGTCGAGCTGGGCGGCGTAGAGGTCCTGTTCGTCGGGGACGGACGCGGCGGCGGTGACCCGGTCGGCGTCGTAGAGGAACAGCCCGAGGTAGCGCAGCCGGCCCACGCAGGTCTCCGAGCACACCGTCGGCAGCCCCACCTCGACGCGGGGGTAGCAGAAGGTGCACTTCTCGGCCTTGCCGGTGCGGTGGTTGAAGTAGACCTTCTTGTAGGGGCAGCCCGTGACGCACATCCGCCAGCCGCGGCACCGGTCCTGGTCGACGAGCACGATGCCGTCCTCGGTGCGCTTGTACATCGCGCCGGACGGGCAGGAGGCCACACAGGACGGGTTGAGGCAGTGCTCGCAGATCCGTGGCAGGAAGAACATGAAGGCGCGCTCGTAGTCGAACCGGACCTTCTCCTCGGACTCGCTGCGCAGGCGTTGGACGATGGGGTCGAGCGGTCCGTGCTCGGGTGCCCCGCCGAGGTCGTCGTCCCAGTTCGCGCTCCACTCCACGGCGAGGGGCTCGCCTGAGAGCAGCGACTTCGGTTGCGCGACAGGGAAGTCGTCGCCCAACGGGGCGTCGGTGAGGGTCTCGTAGTCGTAGGTCCAGGGCTCGTAGTAGTCGCGGATGTTGGGCAGCACCGGGTTCGCGAAGATCGTGAGCAGCTTGCGGAACCGGCCCCCGGCCCTGAGCTGCAGCCGCCCGCGGCGGTTGCGGACCCAGCCGCCGCGCCAGCGCTCCTGGTCCTGGTAGCGGCGCGGATAGCCCTGCCCGGGCCGGGTCTCGACGTTGTTGAACCATACGTACTCGACGCCGCTGCGGTTGGTCCAGGCCTGTTTGCACGTGACGGAGCAGGTGTGGCACCCGATGCACTTGTCGAGGTTCATGACCATGCCCATCTGGGCCATCACACGCATCGTCAGTACTCCACGTTCTGGCCGGCGCGGCGCCGGATCACGGTGACCTCGTCGCGCTGGTTGCCGGTCGGGCCGAGGTAGTTGAAGGCGAACGAGAGCTGGGCGTAGCCGCCGATCAGGTGCGTCGGCTTGACGAGGATGCGGGTCAGCGAGTTGTGGATGCCGCCGCGGCGGCCGGTGGCCTCGGACCTCGGCACGTTCACCACGCGTTCCTGGGCGTGGTAGACGAACACGGTGCCGGCGGGCATGCGGTGGCTGACGACGGCGCGCAGCACCATGATCCCGTTGCGGTTCACGGCCTCGACCCAGTCGTTGTCGCGCACGCGGATCGCCGCCGCGTCCTGCTCGCTCATCCACACCACGGGACCGCCGCGCGAGAGCGAGAGCATGAACAGGTTGTCCTGGTACTCGGAGTGGATGGACCACTTGGAGTGCGGGGTGAGGTAGCGGACGGTCACCTCGGCGCCGTCCGCGGCCACGTCGCCCGGCCGGTTCTCGCCGAACAGCCGTGACATGTCCAGCGGTGCGCGGTAGACGGGCAGCGTCTCGCCCATCTCGCGCATCCAGTCGTGGTCGAGCAGGAAGTGCATCCGCCCGGTCAGCGTGTGCCAGGGCTTCGCCCGCTCGATGTTGACCGTGAACGGCGCGTACCGCCGGCCGCCGGTCTCGCTGCCCGACCACTCCGGGCTCGTGATCACCGGGACGGGACGGGCCTGCGTGTCGGCGAAGCGGATCCGCTTCTCCTCGCTGCCCTCGGCGAGGTCCGCCAGCCGGGTGCCGGTGCGCCGCTCCAGCTCCCGGAAGCCCTGCACGGCGAGCCGGCCGTTCGTGGTGGCGGACAGGGCGAGGATCGCCTCGGCCAGCTTGGCGTCGGTGTCGATCGCGGGGCGGCCGTCGGCGACGCCGCCGAGCATGACGCCGTTCGTCGCGGCGAGGTGTGCGACCTCCTCGTCGGGCCGGTAGGTCACGGCCTTCGTCGTCACCCCGAGCCGCTCGACCAGCGGCCCGAGTGCGGCCATCTTCTCGGCGACCGCGGGGTAGTCCCGTTCGACGACCACGAAGTTCGGCATGGTGCGGCCCGGCACGGCCTCGCACTCGCCGGCCCGCCAGTCCAGCACCCGCCCGCCCGGCTGCGCGGTCTCGCCGGGGGTGTCGTGCTGCAGCGGCACCGCGACGACGTCGCGGCGCACGCCGAGGTGGGTGCGGGCGAGCTCGGAGAAGCGCCGGGCGATGGCGTGAAAGGCGTCGAAGTCGGTGCGGGACTGGAAGGGCGGGTCGATCGCCGGGGTGAAGGCGTGCACGAAGGGGTGCATGTCCGTGGTGTTCAGGTCGTGCTTCTCGTACCAGGTGGCCGCCGGGAGCACGACGTCGGAGAGCAGCGTGGAGCTGGTCATCCGGAAGTCGAGGGACAGGAGCAGGTCGAGCTTGCCCTCCGGCGGCCGTTCGCCGCGCCAGACGACGTCGCGCGGACGCCGGTCCGGGCCCGCCTGCTCGGCGTTCAGGTTGTGGTGCGTGCCGAGCAGGTGCCGGAGGAAGTACTCGTCGCCCTTGGCCGAGGACCCGAGCAGGTTCGCCCGCCACAGCGTCAGGCAGCGCGGCCAGTTCTCGGGAGCGTCGGGGTCCTCGATCGCGAACCGCAGGGTCCCGTCCTGCAGCCGGCGCGCCACGTGGTCGGCGACGTTCCCGTCCCCGGCGTCGTCGGCGACGTCGAGCGGGTTGCGGTCGAACTGGGGGTAGGACGGCATCCAGCCCAGCCGGGCGGACAGGGCGACGGTGTCCATCGTGTGCAGGCCGGCGAGCTTCCCCTCGGCCAGCGGCGAGGCGAGCGCGTCGGCCCGGTAGCCGTCGTAACGCCACTGGTCGGTGTGGGTGTACCAGTACGCCGTGCCGATCATCTGCCGTGGCGGACGCTGCCAGTCGGTGGCCATCGCCGTCGTGGCCCAGCCGGTGACGGGACGGCACTTCTCCTGGCCCACGTAGTGCGCCCAGCCGCCCCCGTTGCGGCCCATCGACCCGGTGAGCATCAGCAGGGCGAGCACCGCCCGGTAGGTGGCGTCGCCGTGGAACCACTGGCAGATCCCCGCCCCCATGATGATCATGGTTCGGCCGTGGGACTCCTCGGCGTTGGCGGCCATCTCGCGGGCGATGCGGGCGACCTGTCCGGCCGGTACGGACGTGATCGCTTCCTGCCAGGCCGGGGTATACGGCTCGGCGGCGTCGTCGTAGCCCGACGGCCAGACGCCGGGCAGCCCCTCGCGGTGCACCCCGTACTGGGCCAGCATCAGGTCGAAGACGGTGGTGACGAGTCTGCCGGCGACCCGGCGGGTGGGCACCCCACGGCGCAGGACACCGCCGGTGCCGTCGAGGTCGTCGAAGCGGGGCAACAGGACCTCGGCCGACTGACCGTCGAGCAGGGTGAGCTGCGGGGCGACGTCCCCCAGGTCGAGGTTCCAGCGGCCCGTACCGGAGTCGGTGTAGCGGAAGCCCAGCGATCCGTTGGGCACCACGGGGTCCCCGGTCCGGCCGTCGACCAGCACGGTCTTCCACTCCGCGCCCTCGCCCGTGTCGCCGAGGTCGGCGGCGGTGAGGAACCTGCCCGGGACGTGCGCGCCGTCCCGCTCCTCCAGCGTGACCAGGAACGGCAGGTCGGTGTAGCGGCGGACGTAGTCGACGAAGAACGGCACCCGCCGGTCGACGAAGAACTCCCTGAGCACGACGTGGCCCATCGCCATCGCGAGCGCGCCGTCGGTGCCGGGCTGCGCGGGCAGCCAGGTGTCGGCGAACTTCGTGTTGTCGGCGTAGTCGGGGGAGACCACGACGACCTTCTGGCCCCTGTACCGCGCCTCGGCCATCCAGTGCGCGTCCGGGGTGCGGGTGATCGGCACGTTCGAGCCCCACATCAGCAGGTAGGTGGCGTTCCACCAGTCCCCGGACTCCGGGACGTCGGTCTGGTCGCCGAACACCTGCGGGGACGCGACCGGGAGATCGGCGTACCAGTCGTAGAACGAGGTCATCGCCCCGCCGATCAGTTCGATGAACCGCGAACCGACGGCGTGCGAGACCATCGACATCGCCGGGATCGGGGAGAACCCGGCGACCCGGTCCGGACCGTAGGTCCTGATCGTGTGCACGTGGGCCGCCGCGACGATCTCGACCGCCTCGTCCCAGGAGACCCGCACGTGCCCGCCCTTTCCCCGGGCGGACTGGTAGCGGCGGCGCTTCGCGGGGTCCCCGGTCACCTCGGCCCAGGCCGCGACCGGGTCCCCGAGGCGGGCCCTGGCCTCGCGGAACATCTCGACGAGCACGCCGCGGACGTACGGGTACCGCACCCGGGTCGGCGAGTAGGTGTACCAGGAGAACGCGGCGCCACGAGGGCACCCGCGCGGCTCGTACTCCGGAGAGTCCGGCCCGACCGAGGGGTAGTCGGTCTGCTGGGTCTCCCAGGTGATGATCCCGTCCTTGACGTAGACCTTCCACGAGCACGACCCGGTGCAGTTCACCCCGTGGGTCGACCGCACGACCTTGTCGTGGCTCCACCGGTCCCGGTAGAACACGTCACCCTCGCGCCCGCCCCGCGCGAACACCGCACGCAGGTCGTCCGACGTCGTGCGGCGGGTGAAGAACCGTCCCGCCCTCAGCAGCGCGTCGGCAGCCGGACCGTCCGTGCCGGCTCGCGGCGCGGGCCCCCCATCGGCGTCGAGAGTCATCCGTCCTCCGTCCAGCCGACCGTCTCGGACGTGACCTTGGCAGCATCCGACCCAGGCGCAGCACGGTCAATGGTCCTCACCGAGCGGACCATCGTCCCTGTCGGTCACAGCGGCCCGTGCCGGATGCTCGACCGTCGGGGAGGCCCATGCCGAAATCGACCGGCGAGGGGCGACTGGGAATCGGAGACGACCGTGACCGGACCGGCAGCACGCAGACGGACCGAGGCCGCTACCGGCGTGCCGCCCACACCGCGACCGGCGGTGATGCTGGCGCTCGCGACCGTCGGCTTCGCCGTCACGTTCTGGGCCTGGGCGCTGCTGTCCCCGCTCGGAGCCACCCTGCGCGAACAGCTGGACCTCAGCTCGTTCGAGCAGTCGCTGCTGGTCGCCGTCCCCGTCGT
Source organism: Pseudonocardia sp. D17 (assembly GCF_036984265.1). Taxonomy (NCBI): domain Bacteria; kingdom Bacillati; phylum Actinomycetota; class Actinomycetes; order Pseudonocardiales; family Pseudonocardiaceae; genus Pseudonocardia; species Pseudonocardia sp. D17. Next base: position 14,460 of record NZ_BPRG01000050.1, read on the forward strand.
CGTCGGGTCGCTCGGGCGGATCCCGGTCGGGGCGCTGAGCGACCGGCTGGGCGCCCGGACGATGTTCCCGATCATGGCGCTGCTGACGGTGCTGCCCGTTCTCTACCTCGGCCATCTCGCCGACTCGCTCGCCGGCTACCTCGTCGGCGGGTTCTTCCTCGGTCTCGGGGGCACGACGTTCGCCGTCGGCGTCCCGTTCGTCAACGCCTGGTACCCGCCCGCCCGGCGCGGGCTCGCGCTCGGGATCTTCGGTGTCGGGATGGGCGGAACGGCGATCTCCTCCTTCACGACGGTGCAGCTCAGCACGTCGGTGGGGCCGAGCTTCCCGTTCGACCTGGTCGCCGTCATCCTCGCCGCCTACGCCGTCGTCGCATGGCTGCTGCTGCGCGACCGCCCGGACCGGCCGGTGGCCGCGGGCAGCGTGTGGAACCGGCTGCGCGCGACCCTCCGCCTGCCCGCGGCGCTGCAGCTGTCGTTCCTCTACGCCGTCGCCTTCGGCGGCTTCGTGGCGTTCAGCGTCTACCTGCCCACCTACCTGGTGAGCGCCTACGACCTCGACAAGGCCGACGCCGCCCTGCGCACCGCCGGCTTCGTCGTCCTCGCCGTCGCCATGCGCCCCGTCGGCGGGTGGCTCTCGGACCGGCTCGACCCCGTGCCCGTCCTGCTCGGGGCCTTCGGCGCCACGACCTTGCTCGCGCTCCTGGCCGCGTTCCGGTTCGGCCTCGTGCCCGTCGCGACCCTGGTGTTCCTCGCCATGGCGGCTGCGCTGGGCACCGGGACCGGGGCGGTCTTCGCGCTCGTCGCCCGGCTGGTGCCCGCCGAGCGGGTCGGTGCCGTGACCGGCGTCGTGGGCGCCGCGGGCGGACTCGGCGGCTTCTTCCCGCCGCTGGTGATGGGCCTGGTCTACGGGCTCACCGGGGACTACCTCGTCGGGTTCCTCCTGCTCGCGGCGACCGCCGCCACCGCGGCCGCGGTCACGGCGACAGCCGTCCGACGCCGGGCCGCCGCCACGACCTGACCGCCCGCCGCGCCGCCGGTCAGATGCCGCGGCGCAGCCGGGCGAGCTCCTCCAGCACCTCGGCGACGCCCTCGGTGTCCTCGACCGCGAACCCGGGGGCCTCGGCCTCCGGCCCGCCCTCCTCCAGGACCGTGATCCCCAGGTCGTCCGACCGCAGCTGCAGGGGCTCCCCGCCGTCGGCGCTGATCCTGAACACCGCGGTGGCGTCGACCTCGTCGCGCAGCCCGGCGACGGCCTCGGGCGCGACGTGGCGCAGCCCGCCCTTCGACCCGGACAGGAGCATCAGCTCGGCGACCTGTTCCGGGTCGCGCCGCGACACGACCGCCACCGTGGTCCTGGGCAGCGCGAGCAGGACGTTGAGCGCCTCGGAGGAGGGCTGCTCGGCGCGCGCGTTGTCGGGGTCGCCGAAATCGGGGGCCAGCGCCCCGTCGAAGTCGCAGGCGACGAGCAGCCGTGGGGTGGCGGCGACGCGGTCGAGCGCGCCCCACAGCTCGTCGAGGTCGTCCATCGACTCGTCCTCTCGTCCGGATCGCAGTGCGGTGCGGTGCGGTGCGGCCGGATCGTCGATCATCGGACGCGTCGCGTCCAGCATGTGTGCCAGGACGAGACGGTGTCCGCGCGGCCGGACCACCGATCGGGTGGGGAGTCGTGCCGCGTCGCGGGGATCGTGCCGGATGTCCGGATCGACGGGTCAGCCCGCGCGCACCGACACGTGCACGTGGTCGTTCTCGTGCAGCACCCAGTCGAACCCGGTCTGCACCGCGAGCGCGGCGAGCCGGCCGAGCTTGGCCCGGTCCCGGTCGTCGACGGTGAGGTCGGCTGCCCGGCCCTCGTAGTGCAGGCTGCTGTGGGAGTGCTCGCCGTCGGGATCCCACGCCTCGGTGAGCCGCAGCCGTCGCCCCGGGAACGCCTGCGCGACGTGTGCCGCCAGGGCCCCGACGAGCTCCGCGAGGCGCGGCGTCATCATCCGGTCGGCGCCGCTGCCCTCCTCGTCCTTGACGACGACGGTCGGGTCGTCGAGCCGGACGAGCGCGTCGAACTCGGGGGACCCGGCCGCCACGACGCCGGTCGCGGCGCCGCTCGCGTCGGCCTCCGCGCGGGCGGGCACGTGCTCGCCGAGGGGGACGTCGGCCGCGACGAGGACGGCGCCGTCGAAGTCCCAGATCTGGTCGACGAAGGGCGTGATCGACGAGGCCAGGTCCGCGAGCCGTTCCCCGATGCGCAGCGCCGCGCTCGGCCCGGCCGAGGACGCCTCGTCGAGGAGGTCGCCGAGATAGACCTGCAGCGTTCCCGCGCGCGGCACGAACCACCGCCACACCGGCGCGAACCCGGCGTCGCTGAGGGCGAGGACGGCCTCGCGGGCGCCCCGGTGCTGGGCGTGGCCCTCGCGGACGGTCTCGCCCTGCTCCCCGCTCGTGCCGTAGTAGGCCTCCTCGAGGAACGACAGCGCGTTGGCGAACAGCCAGGCGTCGAAACGCTCGTCGGTGACGTCCGCGTCGGGCTGCGCGTCGCGTAGCAGACCGGCCACCCACGTCACGATCTCGTAGAGGCCGACGGAGTACGCGCTCCAGTCGTCGAGGGCCGGGCCGATCCCGCCGGTCCGCTCGACGACGCCCGCGGCGATGCCGTGCGTGACGGTGCGGGTGAGGAAGTAGTGGTACCAGTCGGCCGGGTCGTCGTGCCCGAGCTCGTCGGGGTCGTAGAGCAGGTAGAACCCGCTCGGTGCACCGCCGACCTCGTAGATGTCCGCGGGCAGTGCCCCGCGCTCGAGGGCGATCTCGAAGTCCTGGAACGTCGCGTTCGACTCGTCGTCGAAGACGCGGTAGCGGTAGGTGACCGCGGTGTCGTCACCACCGGTGCGGTCCCACGGCAACGCCATCGACTCGTAGCTGATCGAGGAGAGGCGGCGGCTCTGGGAACGCGTGTGGTTGTGGCACAACAGCAGCGCGAGGAACTCGGCCGCGGCGGCCGGCTCGGTCGACGCCGCGAGCCGGCGGGCCAGTTCCGCCACCATCGCCGCGTCGAGCGGCTCGGCGGTGCTGCGGTGGTGGTCGAGGTGGTCGGCCCGCAGCTGCTGGCCGAGGCTCTGGACCCGGCCCCGGGAGAAGAGCCGTCTGGCCCCCGGTGGGACCCGCTCGTCGTTCTCCCACTGGGAGAAGTAGGCGACGAGCATGCCCAGCGGCGGTGCCGTCAGCCGCTCGTCCGGGGTGGCGAACAGCCCCGGTCGGGAGGGCGGGTCGCTGGGCCGGTCGGGCCGCGGGGCCGGCCGGTCGCCGTCGGCCGACGGACCGGTCCCGGAGTCCTCGGCCGTCGTGGCGCCGCGCTTGCGGATCGAGACCGCCTCGCCGCCCGGGCGGGTGACCGCGATCTCGGCATCCGGGCTGGTGGCGGCGCTCCTGACGATGTCGCCGAACTCCTTCGTCGCGGTGACGCCGGGCTCCGCGGCGGTGGCGGGCAGGGCGGACTCCAGCGCCTTCTTCGTCAGCGCGGTGGCGGTGCCGGGGTCGATGAGCTGCTGGTCCTTGGCCTGCTGGATCTTCGACAGCGTCTTGTCGATGCCCTCCTTGGCCATGTAGACCTGCGCGGCCAGGTTCGTCAGGCCCGCCGCCTGGCCACCGAAGTACTCCGCGGTCCCCATGGCCCGCTGCAGCGCGGCGAGGGAGTTCCGCTGGGTCTCCGAGAGCCCGGCCATGTCGCGGAACGTGTCCGCGTTGCCGAGCAGGGCGAGGATCCCGGCGAGCCCCGCCGGGTCGGGAAGTGACGGCGCGTTCTGGACCGTCACCACGGGCGTCGGGAACTGCTGCGGGGTGAGGTCGGGCGGCTCGGCGCGCCGGGAGTCGGTCGAGACGGGCAGGATCGCGGTCGGGCTGTCGGGGATCGGCGACTCCTCCCAGCGCCAGAACCGGTCCTCCTCCTTCTTCTCGCAGCTGTTGCACCGGCCCATGACGGCCTCGGCGAAGACGCCTTTCGTCGGCACACTGACCCGGATCGGGTCGACGGGCTCGGGCTGGTAGAGGTCGAGCAGCGTCCGGGCCTCGCCGGTGACCGGGTCGACGAGCGCCTTCGCCAGCGCGGGATCGAGGAGGAAGCCCGCCGCCACCGGCATCACGACGCAGTTGCCGACCACGCCGAGCACCCGGTTCTCCACGATCGAGGCGAGACTGCGCCCGCCCACGGAGGCCGGGCCCTTGATGCGGTCCAGCAGCAGGAACCGGCGTTCCGGCGTCATCGTCGTCCAGATGACCTTGTGATAGAACTCGATGTTGTCGTTGAGGTGCGCGAGCAGCCGCGCCGCGAGCTCCTGGTCCTCCCGCCGCGGGTTGCGCAGCTCCTCGGTGTTGAGCGGGGTGTGGACGACGACGTCGTCGATCCCCGACAGGTCGTTGCGAATCCGCTGGTCGCGGAACAGATGGTCCGACCGGTGCGCGGTGCGGTAGGAGAGGAACCCCGCGTCGACGAGCAGCCGCGAGTGCGACGGCAGGACCGTGGCGAGGGTCGGCACCGTCGTGGTGAAGTCGGTCTCGGGGAAGAGCGCGCTCAGGTCGGGGAAGGTCAGCGTCGTCACGGTGGACGCGACGCGCACGAACGCGATGTCGCGTCGGCGCAGCGCGCCGAGCGGGCCGGTCATGCGCGCGGTGACCGTCATGGGTACGCCGTTGCGGAAGTCCGACACCAGGGACAGGTCGAGCTTCAGGTCGCGTTCCTCGCCGTTGTCGAGGACGGCGGTCACTGCGACGTTGTCGACGATCGCCTCCGCGACCTGCTGGCCGACGGCGCGCGCGAACGCCTCGTCGCGGGCGTCGGTGCCGGCGAGGTAGCGCGCGTGGAACTCGGCGGGATCGGTCCACGGCAGGAGCGCGCGCATCCACCGCCAGCTGTCGGCGGCGTAGGCGCCGTCCGCGTCGTCGGCGGGCCTGGCGAGCTTCAGCACCAGCCGCAGCTCTCCGTCGACGTGGGTGAGCTGCTCGTCGGCGAAGATGCCGGTCGGCAGGTCGCTCCCGGCGTAGTCCGCGGCGATGCGTTCGAGAGCGGCGAAACCGCCGCGCAGGCGGCGGTCCAGCAGGTAGCGCGACAGCACCTCCTTCCAGCGGATCGCCTTGTCGGAGTCGAACAACGACATGGCGAACGGGACGAAGACGCACTCGGAGACGTCGACGAGGCGCTGGTCGATCCGGAAGTGCCGCAGCACCTCGAAGTACTCGATGGTCAGCGCGTGGCAGTGGTTGTAGTTGGCCACCGACTCCGCGGAGACCTCGAACCGCTCGCCCTGGGTCACCGACTGCACGACGGTGCTGCGCTGGCTGCGGACGGCGTTGGCCGACTGCACCGTCGCGTCACGGATGGACTGCATCGTGCTCGCGCTGGTCTTGCGGCTCGACCGCTGCCACGCGGACGCGTCCGCGTGGCCACCGCCGCCGCCCGCCCCCACGAGCGCGCCGATCGGCACCTCGATCGGCAGGATCGCGCCCACGCCCCCGCCGACACCCTAGCCCCAGACGTTCGACTCCGACCCACCCCGGCTGCGCTCGCTGACCGAGCCCTTCGCGATCTCGTTGACGTCGCGGTCGCGGCTGAGCGCGTTGTCGAGGCTCTCCTGGTAGTCCTGGCTCTGGACGTTCGCGGCGGACTCGCGGCGCTCCCAGTCGACCATGACGACCTGCTTCTTCTGGCCGGGGGCCAGCGGGAGGCTGTAGAGCAGGTCACCGAGCGAGTACCCGTCCGACGACCACTCGTGGCTCAGGTGCAGGACGTGCCCGAACGCGAGCGTGGTGGCCTGGTAGAGGGTGGGGGAGGCGTCCCAGTCGATCGCCGTGTCGGCGGTGAGGTCGACCCGCCCGGGGGCGGGCTTCTTGGTCGGCTTGAGCAGTCCCTTGATCTTCTGGGCGGCGTCGACGTGCAGGATCGGTTCGACGGACTCGCCGTCGATGCGTCCGCGCGTCGTGAGCACGTGCTCGAGGGCGCTGCGGGAGACCGACATCTTCTTGAGCACCGCGGCGTCGCCCGCGCCGGCATCCGCGCCCGGTGGGCGCCCCGCCGACCACAGCTGCCCGATGCCCTTCACGCCCTTGAGCAGCTCGTGCTCGAGGATCGGGCTGAGCCCGGCGACCTCGTCGAGCGTCACCGACGGGCTCTCGGCCAGGACGAGCGGCGTGATCTCCGGATCGGTGGTGCGGACCACCGTGAAGTAGGAGAACTCCTCGAGTACCTCGCCGCGGGCGCTGAAGGTCAGGTCCTCGCAGCCGCAGCCGGATGAGTACAGCGGGTCCTTCGCCGGTTCGACGACGAGGACGAGCCGTTCGGGGAGCAGCCCCGTCCCGGTCGCCGGGTCGGGATCGGCCAACCGGATCGGGACCCGGTGCACACCGTTCACGGTCACGGCCGCGTTGGCCGCGGTGAAGCCGGTGGTGGGCCGGAGGAACTGGAAGTAGCCGGCGCGTTCGGTCGTGACGCCGACCAGCGGGGTGAAGTCGCCGCTCGTGGGCGAGGGCGTCGTGGCGACGTAGACGACCACGGTGGCGCCCTCGACGGCGCGCCCGTTGGTCAGGTCGACGACCCGGCCCTGGACGAGGCTCCGTCCGGGCGGCAGCGCCGTCGTCGCGGCGCGGGGATCCGCGAAATGGACGTGTTCGGCGAGCGTGACCAGCTGGTCGACCGTGATGCCGGGCAGGGCCGCGAGATCGCGGACACCGGTCAGCGGAGCCGCGGCGCGGGCGGCCACGATCGCGTCGGCGAGCGCCTCGGTGATCCCCGGGATGCCCGCCAGCTCGGCGGCGTCGGCCCTGTTGACGTCGATCCTGTCCATCGCGACCCCACTCGCGTTCGACGACCGTGCGGACCAGGTGACTCGGGCGACCGACACGTTTCGTTACGGACCGGTCGAGGAGCGTGAACCCGCCGAAGGCGCCGATACCCCTAGTTCTGCAGGGCGCCTCCGACGATCGCCCGGCCGGCCTCGGCGAGCGTCGTGGACGGGTCGGCGTCACCGTCGAGGTAGCCCGCGACCATCGCGCCGTCGCGGAGCATGACCAGCTGCCGGGTGACACCGTCGGCGTCGGCGTCGGCGACGCCCAGCCGCGTCACCTGTTCCCGCACGGTGTCCGCGAACCAGTCGCGGTGCCGGTCGACCGCCTGCCGCACCGGGTGGTCGGGCCGGGGGTACTCTGCCGCGGCGTTGATGAACGGGCAGCCCCGGAAGTCCTCGGCACAGCCGAGGTCCTCGATCGCTCCGGCCAGGGCGGTGAGCGCGGCACACGCGTCGTCGGCGTGGGCCCGCAGGAGCGCGTCGATGCCGTCGCGCTCCAGCCGTGATCGTCCCTCGACGTAGGCGAGGACGAGGTCGTCCTTCGTCGGAAAGTGCCGGTAGAACGTGACCTTGCTGACCGCGGCCTCGCCGATGATCCGGTCGGCACTCACCGCGCGGATGCCCTCGCCGTAGAACAGGCGGTCGGCCGCCGCAAGGATCCGCGCTCTGACCGGTGACCCCGGCCTGGTCGAGGGGCTGTCGGCCCGGGTCACTGCTCACGTCCTTCCTCTCGGCGCGGGCCGGTCCGATACCGCCGGACCCCGCGGCCGCTGATGTGAGGTGCTGCATGCGGCTCTCCCCGAAGGATAGCTGCTAGCGTGTGGACGTACTAGTTCGTCTACATATGCTGTACTTCCTCCCAACAGAGCTCCGAGGAGCAGGCCATGTCCCGCACGCCCGTCGTCTTCGTCCACGGTCTGTGGATTCACTCGTCCTCCTGGTCGCCGTGGGTGGACCTGTTCCGCGAGGCGGGCTACGACCCGATCGCCCCGGGGTGGCCGGGCGACGGCGCCACCGTCGCGGAGACCCGGGCCAACCCGGAGCGGCTGGCCGGCAAGGGCATCGCCGAGGTCACCGACCACTACGCGGGGATCATCGCCGGACTCGAGCAGCCGCCGGTGGTGATCGGGCACTCCTTCGGCGGCCTGATCGCCCAGAAGCTGCTCGGCCAGGGGCTGGCCCGCGCGGCCGTCGCGATCGACCCCGGACAGATCAAGGGGGTCAAGCCGCTCCCGTTCGCACAGCTGCGGTCGGGCTTCCCCGTGCTCGGCAAGCCCGGGAACGCCAAGCGCGCGGTCTCGCTGACGGCCAAGCAGTTCCGGTACGGGTTCGGGAACGCGATCGACGCGGCGGAGTCCGATGCGCTCTACGAGCAGTTCACGATCCCCGGCCCGGGCCGGCCGCTGTTCGAGGCCGCCGCGGCGAACTTCCGGTCGTCGAGCCCGGCGAAGGTCGACGTCGCCAACGCGACCCGGGGCCCGCTGCTGTTCGTCTCCGGCGGCCGCGACCACACGGTCCCTGACGTCGTGACGCGGGCGGCCTACAAGCTCTACGCGAAGTCGCCCGCGGTCACCGAGCTGCGGCAGTTCCCCGACCGCGGCCACTCGCTCGTTCTCGACCACGGCTGGCGTGAGGTCGCCGACGTCGTCCGTGGGTGGGTCGAGACGAAGGTCCCCGTCAGCTGACCGTGCCGGCCGGGGCGGTCCACTCCCCGGACCGGGTGCGCGACGGGCGGACGACCCCTCGACACCATGGGCCCGGGCCCGCGCGCACCGGGATCGGCCGTGCAGTGCGTCCGAGCGGGTGCGGCGGCTCCTGCGGGAGAGTGCAGTGCCCGGTGAGCTGGGGATCGACCCGCTGGCGGCAGTACGGGTCATCGTCGCGACGGTCGCGATGTACCTGGTGTTCGTCGCGCTGGTCCGGATCTCGGGCCAGCGCAGCCTCGTCGCGTTGTCGGGGTACGAGCTGGCCTGCGTGACCGCGTCGGGCGCGGTGCTCGGCCGGACGACGCTGCTCGAGGTGCCGACCCTCGGCACCGGGGTCGTCGCGCTCACGACGCTGTTCGCCGTCCAGCGGCTGCTGGGTCGCTGCCGGCGCAGCCGTGCCGTCCGCCGCCTCCTCGACCGCGACCCCGTGCTGCTCATGGACGCCGGCGGGATGCGGCACGAGGCGATGCGCCGGGCCCGGGTGACCGAGGACGAGGTCCGCCAGCGGCTGCGGCTCGCCGGCATCGGGGACCCGCGGGAGGTCGGGTGGGTCGTCCTCGAGCGCAGCGGGCAGATCAGCGTCGTCCGGGCGTCGTCGGGACTCGACCCGGCGCTGCTCACGGACGTGCGCGCGCAGGCGCACGACCGGGCGGCCTGACACCCCGCGAGCCGGCCGGTCCACTCGACGGACCGATCGCTACTTCGGAGCCCACACAGCTCCGACGCTGGGGCCATGTCACTCACCGAAGAGGATGTCCGGCAGCTGGCCGCACAGCTGTGGGACGCGGAGCAGCGCTCGGTCCCGGTGGAGCCGATCAGCCGCCGGCACCCGGCCGCCGACGTCGACGACGCCTACCGGATCCAGCTCGAGGGCGTCCGGCTGCGCGTCGCGCAGGGCGACTCCGTGCGGGGTCACAAGGTCGGCCTGACCGCCCGGGTCATGCAGCAGCAGTTCGGTGTCGACCGCCCGGACTTCGGCCACCTGCTCGGGTCCATGTTCCACCCCGAGGGCGAGCCGCTGCCCGTCGACGCCCTGATCGCCCCGCGCGTCGAGCCGGAGCTGGCGTTCGTCCTGGACCAGCCGTTGCAGGGGCCCGGGGTGACCGTGGCCGACGTCCTCGCGGCGACCGCCTTCGTGCTCCCGGCCCTGGAGATCATCGACTCCCGGATCGAGGACTGGCAGATCGGGATCGTCGACACCGTCGCCGACAACGCGTCGTCGGCGCGGGTCGTGCTCGGCGGGGTCCGGACCCCGATCGCCGGGCTGGACCCGCGGCTGATCGGAGTGGTCCTGCGGCGCAACGGCGAGATCGTCGAGACCGGTGCGAGCGGGGCGGTGCTGGGCAACCCGGCCCAGGCCGTGGCCTGGCTCGCCAACACGATCGCGCCCGGCGGCGGGGTGCTCCGCGCCGGCGACCTGATCATGCCCGGCACCTGTACGCGTGCGGTGGCCATGCGTCCCGGGGACACCGTGCGGGCCGACTTCGAGCACCTCGGCCACGTGGGCGTCACCTTCAGCTCGGCCGTGGGGAGTGCGGCATGACCGACGTCGCGACATGGGCCGCACGGCTCGACGACGCCGCCACCGGCACGGCGCCGATCGCCCCGTTGAGCGGCGACGGGCTGACCGACCTGGCCGTCGCCTACGAGGTGCAGCGCGGCGTGGTCGGGCTGCGGCTGGGCCGCGGCGAGCGGCTCGTCGGCGGCAAGCTCGGCCTCACGAGCAGGGCGAAGCAGATCGCCATGGGTGTGGACCGTCCGCTGTACGGGCTCGTCACCAGCGGCATGGCCCGCAACTCCGGCAGCCTGCTGTTGCTCGAGGAGCTGATCCACCCGCGCGTCGAGCCCGAGATCGCGTTCGTGCTGGGGGAGCCCCTGGAGGGCCCCGGCGTCACGGTCGCCGACGTGCTGGCCGCGACCCGCTACGTCTGCCCCGCGCTCGACGTGATCGACAGCCGGTACGAAGGGTTCAGGTTCACCCACCTCGACGCGATCGCGGACAACGCGTCGTCCGCCGTGTTCGCACTCGGGGACGACCTGGTCGAGCCCAGGGGCGACCTCGCACTGACCGGCTGCGTGCTCGAGGTCGACGGCCGGGTGGTGGAGTCCGCCGCCGGTGCCGCCGTGATGGGTCACCCGGCAGCGGCCGTCGCCTACATGGCCAACCAGCTCGTGGCCACCGACCGCCGCCTCGAGGCGGGCTGGGTCGTGCTCTCGGGCGGCCTCACCGCCCCCGTCCCCCTGCTGCCCGGCAGCACCGTCACCGCCACGCTCAGCGGGCTGGGCAGCGTCACCCTCGGCGCGGAGTAGAGGAGAACCCCCATGCCGTTCATCCAGGTCAACCTCGGTGCCGGCCGGACCCCGGAGCAGAAGGACGCGCTGATCCGGGCGGTGTCCGCCGCGGCTGCGGCGGCGATCTCGGTGCCGGAGGCGTCCGTGCGCGTCTGGCTCGTCGAGGTCCCGGCGACGGAGGTCCTCGTCGGCGGGCAGACCCTCGCCGAGAAGCAGGCCGCCGCCGTCCCGCAGGGCCGGCCATGACGCACTTCGTCCTCGTGCACGGCGCCTGGCACGGGCCGTGGTGCTGGGCGGACCAGGTCGAGGCGCTGCGCCGGCGCGGGCACGACGCCACCGCCGTGACCCTGCCGTCCGACGAGATCGGCGCCGGCGCGGCCGCGTACGCCGACGTGATCGCCCGCGCGGTCCGCGAGCCGGGCCGCGACGTCGTCGTGGGCCACTCGCTGGCCGGGCTCGCGATCCCGCTGGTGCCCGACCGGGTCCGGGTCGGCGCGCTGGTGTTCCTCGCCTCGCTGCTCCCGGACCCTGGCCGCTCGTGGCGCGACCAGCTCGGCGCCGGACGTCCCATGGCCGACTGGTTCCACGCCGAGGGGCTGCCGAAGCAGGGCCGCGACGACCAGGGACGGACCGTCTGGCCCGCCGACGTCGCGACCGAGCTCTTCTACCACGACTGCCCGCCGCAGGTCGCCGCCGCGGCAGCGGCACGGCTGCGCCCGCAGTCGCCCACGCCCGTCGCCGAGCCGACGCCGCTGACGGCCTTTCCGGACGTGCCGATGCACTACGTCGGCTGCCGGTCCGACCGGGCGGTCTCCGGCGCCTGGGCCGCGGAGACCGCCCGCGCGCGGCTCGGGACCGAGGTGACCTGGCTGGACGGCTCGCACAGCCCCTTCCTCGCCGACCCGGAGGGGCTGGCCGAGGTCCTGCTGACCCTGGAGGCCCGATGACCGCGTCGCTGACCCCGACCACGGCGGCCTTCCACCACGAGGTGGAACAGTTCCTCTACCGCGAGGCCGCGCTGCTCGACGAGTGGCGGCTCGACGACTGGTTCGCGCTCATGCACCCCGACGTCGAGTACCGCGTCCCCGCGCCCGGCTCCGACCATCTGGACCCGCGGCACACGCTGCAGGTGATCCACGACGACCACACGCGCCTCGGCGGGCGGGTCGCCCGGCTCAAGAGCAAGCACGCGCACGCGGAGAGCCCGCGCTCGCGCACCCGCCGGTTCGTGACCAACGTCCGGGTGCTGGACGGCCCGGTCGGCGACGCGGGGGAGGCCACCGTCGCGGCGAACTTCCACGTCATGCGCACCCGGCTCGGCAAGCTCGACCACTTCCTGGGGACCTACCGGTTCGTCCTGGTGCCCGACGGGGCGGGCTTCCTCGTCCGCGAGCGGGTCGCGACGCTCGACCACGGGATCGTCGAGGCGGGCGGAACCGTCTCGATCATCCTGTAGGGGCGTCGTCGTGCACGACCTGCACACCCACGTGGTGCCGCCCGCGACCCCGTTCCTCGACCGCCTCGTGACCGCCGACCCGCGGTGGGCCCGGCTCGAACCGGGACCCGACACCGGCGACGTGCTCGTGGCGGGGAAGATCTTCCGGACGGTCCGGCGGGTGGCGTGGGACCTCGACGCCCGCCGCGACGCCGCGCAGGCGGCCGGCGTGACCGGGCAGCTGCTGTCGGCGATGCCGGAGCTGTTCGCCCCCTGGGCGCCCGCGGCCGACGCCGCCGACTACGCGCGCGCCTTCAACGAGTGGCTCGCCGGGGAGCTGCCGCGCCACGGCGGCTTCTACGCGGGACTCGGCGTCGTGCCGCTGCGTGACCCCGACACGGCCGCCGCCCTGCTGGCCGACGTCGCCGGCGCGGGGCTCGTCGGCGTCGAGCTGCCTGCCGGCCCGCCGACGGCCGCCCTGCACACCGCCGCCTGGGCCGGGTTCCTCGACGAGGCCGAGCGGCTCGGGCTGTTGGTCTTCGTCCACGCCGTCGGTGGCCCGGGGTTGGCGGACTACCCGCACCCGATGGCCGCCAACGGGGTGCTGTTCCCGGCCAGCATCGGCACCGCGATCGGTGGGCTGATCGCGACCGGCGCGATCGCGGCCAGACCCCGCCTTCGGCTGCTCGCGAGCCACGGCGCCGGCTCGCTGGTCACCGAGCTGCCCCGGATCGACTTCCTGCGGGACACGACGCCCGCGCTGCGGGAGCTGATGCCGGAGTCGGCCGTCGAGTCCGCGCGCCGGCTCTGGTACGACCCGCTGCTGTTCGACGCCGCCCTGCTGCGGCTCCTCGTCGACGTCGTCGGCGCCGACCGCATCGTGCTGGGCACCGACCACCCGTTCATGCCCGTGGATCCCGTGTCCTTCCTCGACGACCCCCTGCTGCCGGCAGGCCTCGCCGCCGCCGTCCGCACGCACAACCCGGCCGCCCTGCTGGGCCTGCCGGCCTCCTAGCGAAGGAGCTGGAGACATGACCGAACTGCTCGAACCCGCCGCCACCACCCCCACCGCCGGGCTCGTCGACGACCGCCCCACCGACGGTTTCTTCCGGGTCAACCGGGCCGCCATGGTCGACGAGGCGGTGTTCGCCGAGGAGCAGCAGGCCGTCTTCGACCGGTGCTGGCTCTACGTCGGCCACACCTCGGAGATCGCCGCGCCCGGCGACTTCCGCACCCGCACCGTGGCCGGACGACCGTTGATCCTCTGGCGCGGGACCGACGGCGAGGTCCGGGTCTTCCTCAACGCCTGCCGGCACCGCGGCGCCCAGCTGTGCCGGGTCCCCGACGGCAACGCCCGCGGCATGTCGTGCTTCTACCACGCCTGGACCTACGCCAACGACGGTCGGCTCACCGGGCTTCCCGACGCCGACGGGTACGGGCCGGGGTTCGACCGGTCCCGGTTCGGCCTGAGCTCCCCGCCCCGCGTGGCCGTGTACCGCGACTTCGTGTTCTGCTGCTTCGACCCCGACGCCGTCGACCTGCCCACCTATCTCGGTGAGGCGCGCGAGTACCTCGACCTGGTGGCCGACCAGTCCCCGGAGATGGAGGTGGTCGACGGGATGCACGAGTACTCGATGGAGGCGAACTGGAAGCTCTTCGTCGAGAACAGCCTCGACGGCTACCACCTGATCCCGTTGCACCGCACCTACTTCGACTACCTCAAGTCGACCGAGGACTCCTACCTCGATCCGCGCAGGCCCACCGAGGCCCGCGATCTCGGTGACGGACATGCGGTGATCACCGTCGAGGGACCGTGGGCACGGCCGGTGGCGCGCTGGACCCCGTCGATGGGCGAGGAGAACCGCGCCTATGTCGAGGCACGGAGGACCGAGCTGGAGGAACGGTTCGACACGGACCGCGCCCGGCGGATCGCGACGACGGACCGCAACCTGCTCGTCTTCCCGAACCTGGTCATCAACGACATCATGGGCGTCGTGATCCGCACCATCACCCCGACCTCCGCGGGTCGCACCGTCATCGCGCAGTGGACGCTCGCGACGAAGGGCGAGCCGGAGTCGGTGCGCGCGCGCAGGCTGGACTCCTACGTCACCTTCCAGGGCCCGGGTGGGCTGGCGACGCCGGACGACATGGAGGCCTGCGAGTCCTGCCAGGAAGGCTTCGCCGCCGCGGCGGAGTCACCGTGGTCGGACATCTCGCGGGGGATCCACAAGGAGGCGACGGGCGAGCCGTTCACCGCGGCCGACGAGATCCAGCAGCGTGCGTTCTGGCGTCGCTGGCGGGACCTGCTCGGCTCGCGCTGAGCAGCGTCGCATGCGCATCAGCGCCGACGAGGCGGGGGAGCAGCGGTCCGTGGGCGACCGGCTGCTCCTCATCCTCGACGCGGTCGCCGAGTCCCCCGGCGAGGTCGGCCTCAGCGAGCTCGCCCGCCGGACCGGTCTGAAGAAGGCCACGGTGCACCGGCTCGCCACGGACCTCGTGGCGCATCGGATGCTGGAGCGCGGCGGCTACGGCTACCGGCTGGGGCTGCACCTGTTCGAGCTCGGCCAGCACGTGCCGGCCTCACGGCGGCTGCGGGCCACGGCGCTGCCGTTCATGTCCGACCTGCTCATCGCGACCGGGGAGATCGTGCAGCTCGGGGTGCTCGACGGCACCGAGATCATCTACATCGAGAAGCTCACCGGCCGGCACAGCGTCCCTGCGCCGTCGGCGGTCGGGGCGCGGCTGCCCGCGTACTGCACGGGGCTCGGGAAGGCGATACTCGCCTTCAGCGACGAGAGTGCCGTGGACCGGGTGGTCAGCGGGCCGATGCCCGCGCGGACGAGCACCACCATCACCGACCCCGCCCGGTTCCGCCGCGAGCTCGACCGGATCCGCGAGACCGGTCTGGCCTACGACCGCGAGGAGGGGACCCGGGGGATCGTCTGCGTGGCGGCGGCGATCGTCGTCGAGAGCTACGTGGGCCGCGACGGGCACCGCGCCGTCGCGGGGCTCTCGGTCACCGGCCCGGCCCAGCGCCTGCAGCCGGTGCGGCTGGAGGCGGCGGTCCGCACCGCCGCACTCGCGATCAGCCGCGGTCTCGGCCACCCCCTGGGCCGCTGACCGGGCCGCGGGCGATCAGCGGCCGGCCGTCGGCGCACCGAGCCCGGCGTCGGGCTCGCCCGCCGGCCGGCGCACCGAGACGGTGGTGCGCCCCCCGAACCGCGCCGACAGGACCCGTCCGGCCCGCAGCGGCGTGGCGGCGGTGAGCCCGCCGGTGATCACCAGCTCGCCCGCCTGCAGGTGGCGGCCGCGCGCCGCGAGCTCCGCGGCCAGCCACGCGACCCCGTGCAGCGGGTGCCCGCTCGCGGCGGCCGACACGGCGGTGGCCAGCTGGACGTCGTCCTCGGAGAGCTCGACCGGCACCCGATGGCAGCGGAGGGGGTCGACGTCCAGGGCGGGCCCGAGGACGACCCCGGCCGCCGACGAGCCGTCCGCGGTGTTCTGCTCGGCGGAGAACCGGTAGTCCCACCAGATCGAGTCGACGATCTCCAGACAGGCGCGGACCTCGGCGACCGCGTCCGCGACCTCGGTGATCAGCAACCCGGGCCCGGACAGATCCCGGCCCAGGACGATGCCGATCTCGGGCTCGACGCGCGGGTGCAGGAACCCTGCCGCGGTGGCCCCGTCGTGGCGCACCATGTCGTCGAGCAACGGGCCGTGGTTGGGGACGGACACACCCATCTGCCGGCGCATCACCGCCGAGGTGTAGCCGAGCTTCCACCCGACGTGGCAGCGGCCCTCGTCGAGCCGCAGCGCCGTCAGCCGGTCCTGCACCGCGTACGCGTCGTCCAGCGAGAGCGCAGCGGTCTCGGCGGTCGCGTCGAGCAGGGCGTGTCCGGCTCGCGCGCGGTGCAGGACGTGGGCGAGCCGCGCGGTGTCGGGCGCCTGGGTCTCGATCAGGTCGGTCACGGCTCCGATCGTCCGGCGCGGTGGTCCGCTGCGGTAACCCGCCGGTCCACTGGCCGGTCCGAGTCGTGGTCGCGGCCGCCCGGGCTTCCGAGACTCGACGGCACAACCCGCTCGACGACGAGGAGGAGCACCCATGGCCGAGATCCTGGGACTCGGGGTCACGCACTACCCACCCCTGAGCGGCACGGACGACAACCTGACCAGGGTCTTCCGCGGCGCGCTGGCCGATCCGCGGCTGCCCGCCGAGCTGCGCGACCCGGCGTCCTGGCCGGAGCGGGCCCGCCGGGAGTGGGCGGACGACGAGGGTGTCGCGGCGGGCAAGGCCCATCGGGCGGCGCTGCTGGAGGGCTTCCGTCGCACCCGTGCGGCGCTCGACGAGTTCCGCCCCGACGTCGTGCTGATCTGGGGCGACGACCAGTACGAGAACTTCCGCGAGGACCTCGTGCCGCCGTACGCCGTGCTGGCCTACGAGGACAAGGTCGTCCATCCGTGGCGGCACGCCGACGAGTCCTCGAACATGAAGGGCAAGCCGAACGTCTGGGGCGAGGGCGAGGACACCGCGCGCACCATCCGCGGCCACCGGCCGTTCGCCAGGCACCTCGTCGAGGGACTCATGAACTGCGGCGTCGACGTGCCCTACGCCTACGAGCCGCTGCACCACCCGGGCTTCGCCCACGCGTTCCTCAACACCGTGCTCTACCTGGACTACGACCGCCAGGGGTTCGACTACCCCGTGGTCGCCTTCCCGCTGAACTGCTACGGCCGCAAGGTGATCAGCTACCAGGGCAACATCTCCCCGCTCGGCGTCGAGCGCGAGCTCGACCCCCCGTCGCCGAGCCCGTCGCGGATCATGGACGTCGGCGCGGCCGTCGCCCGGATCTGCGCCGACAGCCCGTACCGGGTGGCGCTCGTCGCGAGCTCGAGCTGGTCGCACAGCTTCCTGGTCGACTCGACGTTCCGGCTGTTCCCGGACTCGGCGGCCGACGAGCGCATGTACGACGCGCTGGTGACCGGCGACCACTCCGTCTGGGAGCACACGACCCTCGAGGACGCCGAGAAGGCGGGCCAGCAGGAGCTGCTGAACTGGTGGGCGCTGGTCGGGGCGATGCGTGAGCTGGGTGTCGCGCCCAGCTGGACGACGTTCGCCGCGTCGAACATCTTCGTGTCCAACAAGGTCTTCGCGATCTACGACGGTGCGGCCCGGTGAGCGCCGCAGCGGTGGCCGACGTCGCGGTGATCGGCGCGGGACCCACCGGGCTGTTCGCCGCGTTCTACGCCGGGATGCGCGGGCTGTCGGTCGCGCTGGTCGACGCCCTGCCCGAACCGGGCGGCCAGATCTCGGCGCTCTACCCCGAGAAGGTCATCCGTGACGTCGCCGGGTTCCCCGCGGTCAAGGGGCGGGACCTGGTGCGCTCGCTCGTCGAGCAGGTCCGGCCGTTCCGCACCGAGATGCTGCTCGGCCGGCAGGCCGTCCGGCTCGACGACCGCCACGACGGACGCTTCGAGATCGGGTTCGCCGACGGCGGCGCGCTGGAGGCGGGCGCCGTCGTGGTGACGGCGGGGATCGGGACCTTCGCACCCCGCACGCTGCCGTGCGGTGAGGACTTCCTCGGTCGTGGCCTGACCTACTTCGTCCACGACCCCGCCGAGCTCGCCGGCCGGCGCGTGCTCGTCGTCGGGGGCGGGGACTCGGCCCTCGACTGGGCCGACGCCCTGCAGCACTCGGCCCAGGTCACGCTGGTGCACCGCCGCGACAGCTTCCGCGCGCACCGGCACACCGTCGACCAGGTGCTCGCCGGACCGGCCCGCGTGCACACCGAGACGGTCGTCGAGCAGCTGCGCGGGGACACGCGGGTGAGCGGAGCCGTCCTGCGCAACATCGCCACCGGGCGGCTCACCGAGGTCGGGTGCGACAGCGTGGTCGCCGCGCTGGGCTTCGTCGCCAACCCGGGCCCGCTGCTCGGCTGGGGCTTCGACGTCGCCGACCGCAAGATCGTCGTCGACACCGCGATGCGGACGTCGCGGCCCGGCGTCTTCGCCGCGGGCGACGTCTGCACCTATCCCGGGCGGGTTCCGCTGATCGCGGTCGGCTTCGGCGAGGCGGCCACGGCCGTCAACCACGCCGCGGTCCGCCTCGACCCCACCGCCTCGACCTTCCCCGGCCACTCGACGGACGCCCTCGTCGCCGAGGCCGGCGTACTCATCTGAGCGAGAGGGGCACCGTCATGACCTACGTCGTCACCGACGCCTGCGTCGACGTCCTCGACCGGTCCTGCCTCGAGGAATGTCCGGTCGACTGCATCTACGAAGGCGATCGGAAGATGTACATCAACCCGGTCGAGTGCATCGACTGCGGGGCGTGCGAGCAGGCCTGCCCGACCGCGGCGGCCGTCGCCGACCGCACGATCGCGGGCACCGACGCCGCCTGGAACACCACGGACAACGCGTCGTTCTTCGACGTCGTCCTGGCCGGCCGCGACGCGCCGCTCGGCACCCCGGGCGGCGCCACGCACCTCGGCCCGGTCGGCGTGGACACCGAGACCGTCGCCGCGCTGCCACCGCGCTGACCGAAGCGCCGACCGTCCCCGCGCCGATCTCCTGGAGGACTCCCGTGACCACCACCGAACACCGTCCCGTCACCGGCACCGATCCCCGCACCGGGCTCGACCTGCCCCCGGAGGTGGTCGAGAGCACCGACGACCACGTCCGCGACGTGGTCGGGGCCGCCGCCGACGCGGCACCGGCCCTCGCCGCACTGGACCGGGCCGGACGGGCCCGCGTGCTCGTCGCGCTCGCCGACGCGCTGGAGGCCGCCCGCGCGCCGATCGTCGAGATCGCCGACACCGAGACCGCGCTGGGCGACACCCGGCTGAACGGCGAGCTGACCCGCACGGCCTTCCAGCTCCGGTTCTTCGCCGACGTCGTGACCGACGGCGGCTACCTCGAGGCCACGATCGACCACGCCGGTCCGACGCCGATGGGGCCGCGCCCGGACCTGCGCCGGATGCTCGTCCCGATCGGCCCCGTCGCCGTCTTCGGTGCCAGCAACTTCCCGCTCGCGTTCTCCGTGCCGGGTGGGGACACCGCGTCGGCGCTGGCCGCCGGCAACCCGGTCGTGGTGAAGGGCCACGGGTCGCACCCGGGCACCTCGCGACTCGTGCACGAGGTCCTGACCGGGGCGCTGCAGGCCGCGGGGCTGCGGCGCGGGACGCTCGGCCTGGTGTTCGGGCGCCGGGCCGGGCAGGAGCTCGTCGCGCACCCGGCGATCCGGGCCGTCGGCTTCACCGGATCGCTCTCCGGTGGGCGGGCCCTGCTCGACATCATCGACGCCCGCCCGGAGCCCATCCCGTTCTACGGCGAGCTCTCCAGCCTGAACGCCCTGGTCGTGACCGAGGCGGCCGCGCGCGAACGGGCCGGCGAGATCGGCGCGGGT
Source organism: Pseudonocardia sp. D17 (assembly GCF_036984265.1). Classification (NCBI taxonomy): domain Bacteria; kingdom Bacillati; phylum Actinomycetota; class Actinomycetes; order Pseudonocardiales; family Pseudonocardiaceae; genus Pseudonocardia; species Pseudonocardia sp. D17. The sequence goes on from NZ_BPRG01000050.1 coordinate 34,116, forward strand.
CTCGTCGGTTCGGTCACGGGGTCGGCGGGCCAGCTCTGCACCAAGCCGGGCTTCGTCCTCGTCCCGGACGGGCAGGCGGGCGACGCCGTCGTGGCCGCGGCGGCTGCCGCTCTCGGCGGCGCGAGCGTCGTCCCGCTGCTCAACGAACGCATCCACCGGTCCTACGTCGACGACACCGCGCGGCTCGCGTGCGCCCCCGGCGTCAGGGCCGTCGCCGCGGGTGACCCGGCCGGCGCGGGGTTCACGGTGGCGCCGCTGCTCGTCACCGCCCGGGCGGACGACCTCCCCGACGAGGCGTTCGCCGAGTACTTCGGGCCGGCCGCCGTCGTCGTCCGCTACGCCGGGCCCGCGGAGCTGACGGCCGTCCTGCGCCGGCTCCCCGCGTCGCTCACCGCGACCGTGCACACCGGTGCCGGAGAGCCGGTCCTCGAACTGGTCGGCGTCCTCGCCGGGACCGCCGGCCGCCTCGTCTTCAACGGCTACCCGACGGGTGTCGCCGTGAGCTGGGCGCAACACCACGGTGGGCCGTGGCCGGCGACGAACAGCCTGCACACCTCCGTCGGGGCGACCGCGATCCGCCGGTTCCTGCGGCCGCTGACCTGGCAGGACGCTCCGGCCGACGTGCTCCCGGACGAGCTGCGCGACGTCCCGGCCGCCGGCGTGCCCCGCCGGGTCGACGGGAGCCTGGTGCTGCCCGGCTGACCGGCTCGGACGGCGGTCCACTGCACGGACCGGACCGCCCCGCCGATCTTCGATCCGCCCGATGCTCACGCGGCCGAATCCGGCACACCCCCCGAGAGACCCAAAGGTGCGTCCATGAATATTCGCGACGTGATCGACAGATCGCCCATGACGAGGTTCCAGGTCATGGTCGTGGCGCTGTGCCTGGTGATGAACGTCGTCGAGGGCTTCGACATCCTCGTGATGGCCTTCGCCGCCTCCGGGGTGGCCGCCGAGTGGCACCTCACCGCATCGCAGGTCGGGCTGCTGCTGAGCAGCGGCCTGATCGGCATGGCGCTCGGTTCCGCCCTGGTCGCGCCGCTGGCGGACCGGATCGGCCGGCGCCCGCTGACGCTGGCCTGCCTGGCCGTGGCCACGGTCGGGATGTTCCTGTCCGCGCTCACGACGGGCGGCGTCCAGCTCGGCCTCTGCCGGGTGCTCACCGGGATCGGCGTCGGCGGCGTGATCGCCGGCCTCCCGGTGATCATCGCGGAGTACTCCAGCAGGCGCGGCCGCGGTACCTCGACGGCGTTCTTCGCGGTCGGGCTCCCGCTCGGCGGCGTGGTCGGCGGCACGATCGCCGCGCTGGTCACCGCCGGGTACGGGTGGCGGGCGACGTTCCTGCTCGGCGCCGTGCTCAGCCTGGTCACCGTCTCGGCCATGGCCGCGGTGCTGCCCGAGTCGATCGACTACCTCGCCGCCCGCCGCCCGGCCGGGGCGCTCGCCAGGATGAACACGATCCTCGCCCGGATGCGCATCGCCCCGCTGGACGCGCTGCCGGCGCCCGTCGACCGGGCCGCGACCGGGGTCGGGCGCAACGTGCTCCGCGGGCGCAACGGGATCCGCAGCGTCCTGCTCTGGGTGGCGTTCTTCTGCCTGTTCGCCGCGACCTACTTCGCCGGGAGCTGGACCCCGCGGCTGCTGGAGCAGAGCGGACTGTCCGCGCAGCAGGGGATCAGCGGCGGGATCCTGCTCAACGCCGGCGGCGTCGTCGGGGTGCTGATCGTCGCCGCCCTCGCCCTGCGGGTCGCGGTGACCAAGCTGGCCGTGGCCGCCCTCCTGGTGGGCGCGGTCGCGTTCGGGCTGATGACGATGGCGCTCGGCAGCCTCGGCGCGACGATGGCCGCCGCCGTACTCGTCGGGCTCCTGGTGAATGCCAACGGCGCGCTGCTGTACGCCGTCGCGCCGAGCCTGTACCCCGTGTCCGTGCGGACGACGGCCGTGGGCTGGGCGCTCGCGGTCGGACGGGTCGGCGCGATCGTCGCCCCGCTCGTCGCCGGGGCGCTCGTCGACGCCGGGTGGTCCGGCCGCGGGCTCTTCGGGCTGTTCGCGGTGCCACTGGCCGTCGCGGCCGTCGCCGTCGCGGGCGTGACCCGGCTCGGCGCGCGGCGCGACCCAACGCCCGAGCTCGACCAGCAGCACCTGCCGCCGGCCGTCTCGGCCTGAGCCGGCTCCGCGGCCGCCGGCGCGCGGCCCGGCCGGCGCGGGGGACCAACCCCGGCCGGCCGGTCGTGGTGGTGTCGACCGGACCCCCGGCCCGCTGTCGCGCGCAGCCTCAGGGTCGTCGGTGCGGCCGGCGGGAGCGGTGCGGTTGCGACCGGCTGATCGGGCGCAACCTCAGGGTCGTGGTCGGGCGTTCGGACGACGGTGAGGTTGCGGCCGGTCGGTGGGACGCAACCTGAGGGTCGTCGTTGCGGCCGGCAGGAGCGGTGAGGTTGCGCTCGGGGTGTGGTCCGCGGGTGTGCTGCAGGTCCACGGGTCCGCCGGGACACACCCGGCAGCGGCTCAGACGGCGGCCCGGGGTTGCGGCCGGGTCCCGCGTCTCGACCCGGTCTCGCGGGGGGCCGGGGCACCCTCGGTGACCGGTTGCTCAGGCGCGGAGGCGGCGTCCGGCGAGCCCGAGCGGGCCAGGTCGCGCACGAGCGCGGCGTGGTCGCGTTCGGTCTGGTCGGCGTAGGCGGCCGCGAACTCGGTGACGGCCTCGTCGAAGGCCGAGCCCGTGCCGAGGTACGCGGCGATCGCGATCCGGTCGCCCGAGCGGGCGTGCGCCCTGGCCAGCGACCACGCGCACAGGTCGCCGTAGAACTGCAACCCTTCCGGGCGCATGCGGTCGAGGTCGAGCGAGCCCTTCATGTCCCGCAGCTGGCGCAGGTAGTAGTCGCGGACGCGCCCGTCGACACCCGGCGCCTGCATCCAGCCGAGCAGCACGTCGCTGACCGCCTGCATCAACCGCTGGCCCTCGACGACGCGCCTGCCGTGGTGCGCGGTCGGCACCGGCCCGACGAACTCCTCGAGTACCGACGGCCCGGCCTCCTTCACCTGCAGGAACAAGGGGTCGGCGGAATCCCCGCGGCCGAGCAGCAGCACGATCCAGCACCGTGTCCCGACGCTGCCGATGCCGACGACCTTGCGGGCGAAGTCGATCGGCCGGTAGGCGTCGAACAGCACCCTGCGGTCCGGGGCGAGCGACTCGCGATAGCCCGCCAGCAGCGCGTGCAGCTGTGCCTCCATGCCGACCGCGACGTCGGTGCCCACGAGGTCGCGGACGGGCACGATGAGCGGCGGGGCGCTGATGATGCGGGTACCCGCGTCGTCGGTCTCGGCGAACCGCTCCAGCGCACCGAGGTTGTCGCGCTTGCGTGTCTTCGCGAAGAAGCGGTCCGCCTCGTCCCTGCCCGCCCGGGGCAGCCTGCGGTTCAGCTGTTCCATCACACCGGCTGTGTCGACGTGGGCGTACCAGACGTCGAGGATCGTCATCTCCGCGAACTCGAGCATCGCCGTGCGGTACCGCGCGACGGTGGACCGCACGATCCGGCGTCGCCTACGGGCGGGGAACCCGTTGTCGCGGGCAGCGACCTCCACGCTCGCGGCCAGCCGTTTCACGTCCCACTCCCACGGTCCGGGGGCGGTCTCGTCGAAGTCGTTGAGGTCGAACACCAGGCGACGCTCGGGGGAGGCGAAGAGCCCGAAATTGGCGAGGTGGGCGTCGCCGCAGAGCTGCACCCGCAGCCCCGTCGACGGCCCACGGGCGAGGTCCGCGGCCATCGGCCCGGCGGCACCGCGCAGGAAGGTGAACGGGCTGACGGCCATCCGCTCGTAGCGGAGCGGGAGCAGCTCGGGGACCCGGTCGGCGTCGTCGGCGTGCAGGCGCGCGATCGGGTCGGGCCGGTCGGGCCCGAGGTCCAGTGTCGCGTGGGACGACCGTGGCACCTGGCGGCGCAGCGCCCGGCCCTGCGCCCGCGAGTCCGCCCTGCTCGCCGCAACCTCACCCATGCGAGCACCCTGCGGCGTCACCGCGGCGGGCGGCTCATCCGCCGCAGGTGACTGCGGACCGCAGCCACTCCTCGGCGCGTCGCCAGGCGTCCCGGCGGGCAGGCAGGCCGAGGTCGAGTGCCGCGAGCGCCACCGGGTCGTTCGCACGCCGCAGCCGCACCTCGGCCATGCGGGCCTCGAAGGACACGGGCCTGCCGGTGGGATCGGTGGACATGTCGGCGTACCAGAGCAGGTCGTGGACGATCGAGCACTCGTCGGCGAAGTCGGCCAGCTGGTCGGCCAGCCCGAGAAGGCCGGCCTTGACGGCCGCGGCGGAGTGGAACGCGACGAGGGCGGCGACCTGGTCCGGGAACCCGAGCGAGCGCGCGTGCCGGGCCCCGTCGAGGGGATGGAACCCGGTCCGGACGACCGAAGGGGCGTACCCGATGTCGTGCAGCCACGCGGCGGCGACGAGGGTCTCGTCGTCGCCGGGCGGCAGACCGGCGGCGAGCACCCGGGCGTGACCCGCGACGCCGCGCGTGTGGGCCCAGCGCCGGGGCAGCGTCACGGCCAGTGCCGCGCGGGCCGCGGTCTGCGCAGCCCGCGCGACGTCGTCCATCAGCTCGGCCCGCCGTCGAGGCCCGGCGAACCGGGCGAGCCGTCTGCGTCGGCCGTGACCAGCGACCGCGGCTGGTCGAGCAGCTCGACCACACCGAGCAGCACCACGAGCACGAGGGCGACGGTGAGGACGGTCCAGCCCGACGGCCGGTCCCACAGCACCACGACGAGTGCCGCCAGCACGACGAGGACGGTCCGGAGCAGGACGCGGTGGTCGTGGACCCACGGCCCGACCGGTCCGGCGGCGAGCCGGCGCGCGAACCCGCCCCTGCGCAACGCCCCGACGCCGCGGGAGAGCGCGCCGCGCAGACGCACGGCCGTGTTCGACGGGCCGGTGACCCACGCCGCCAGTGCGACGACGAGCCCGACGACGAACAGCGTCCGCAGTGCGGCGCGGACGAAGCGCACCACGATGTCGTACGTCGAACCGACGGCCGCGGCGGACTGCTCCGCCACCGAGCCCACCACGATCCCGCGGACCGCGAGCAGGGCACCGGCCACCACCAGCATGATCCCCATGACCGCGAGCCCGACGACAAGCGTCGCGCGCCGTCGTCGGCGGGCGAGCAGGACGCCGCCCACGAGCAGCGCGAGGGTGACCCACGGCAGCCAGGTCGCCGTGACGTCGAGCAACGAGTAGAGCGTCTGCGCCCGGATGAGGGTGCTCGCCGGGAACAGCGCGATCGTCGGGTGGATCTCGGGGATCTTCCCGGCGAGCTCGAACCCCGAGGCCACGAGCTGCTGCTTCGCCGCGTCGATGAACGGGGCGAGGTCGAGGACGGTCTCGCCGCCCTGCACGACCAGCGCCGAGGACTGCCCGGCGAGCGCGGCCGCGATCTGCTGGTGGGTGATCGTGAGTGCCCGCTCCCCGGCCGCCACGAAGGCAGGGCTGCTGACCAGCTCGTGCACCTTGCTGCCGACGAAGTTCCGGGTGCCGTCGGCCAGCGGGCCGGTGAGGCCGTGCAGGCGGTCGACGATCGGGGCGGGCAGGCCCTGTGCGGCCAGCGCGTCGACGGCCTCGTTCGCGAGACCCTGCACGTTCACCTGGGCGAAGATCTCCGCGGTCACCCGGTCGGCGACGGTGGACTGCACCGCGGGATCCTCGAGGACCGGCCCGACCGTGGCCACGAAGCGGTCGGTCTCGGAGAGCTGGTTGTGCGTCCAGACCGCGAACACCGACACCGGGACCAGCAACAGACCCAGGACGAGCAGGACGGCCGAGCCGACCGAGGCCCACCGGATCCGGCGCCGGGCCGGGGGTTGCGGCGGCGGTGCGGACCGCAGGTCGGCGACCTCGGTGCGCAACCGTTCCAGCTCGGCGCGCTCGTCCGTGGTCAGCGCAGCGGCGACGCCACTGCTGTCGGGGCTGTCGACGACGGACATCGTGGCTGCTCCTCCCGGCCGCATGAGCGGCCCACCTTCCGCCCCCGGGCCCCGCGAGGCATCACCTCGTGAGGGCGAGGTGGCCCGGGCGGCCCGCGCGCACAGTCGGCGGCGGACCCGCAACCCCGGGCCCGAGACGAAGGAGGACGACCATGACGATCGGTCCGGTGCAACTGCTCGTGCTCGGTTTCGACCATCCGAACTTCCAGGGGCGGATTCGCGCCGAGCTGGAACGGCTCCGCGACGACGACATGATCCGGGTGATCGACTTCCTGGGCGTCTACAAGGCGGTCGGCGGCGAGGTGCAGGTGCTCAAGGAGACCCAGCTCGACGAGGCCGAGCGGGCCGAGTTCGGGGCGGTGGTGGGTGCCCTGATCGGGATCGGCGCAGGTCTGAGCCCCGAGGAGGGGGCGGCGCTGGGCGCCGAGGTGATGACCGCCGAGGACGACGACACCCTCGACGAGGAGGCCTGGGACGCGATCGCGGAGATCCCCGAGGGGTCCGCCGCCGCGCTGGTGCTGCTCGAGCACCGGTGGGCGATCCCGCTGCGCGAGGCGCTCGCCGACGCCGGAGGAGTCCGGCTCGCGTCGGAGTTCGTGAGCCCGCTGGACCTGGTCGAGGTCGGCCTGGTCGCAGCCCAGGAAGCCGAGGCGCTCGTGGCCCGGTCCGCGGACGCCGTCTGAGCAGGACCGAGGAAGGGAGAGACCGATGTTGGGTCGAAACCGCAGGATCGCGCGACGCACGGGACGGCGGACCGGCCGCCGGGTCGCCCGCCGGGTGATGCGCCGTCGCTGAGCGGGACGTGGAACGTCGCCGCGGTGCGCTGTGGGTCGGCGGGGCGGCGCTCGACGAGAGTGTGTCCTACATCACAATTGCGTGATGTCCGGGTGCGGGTGGTGTCCCAGTAGTTGCCGGCCTCGGGGGGCCGGGCGAGGTCGGGCCGTCGGCTACCGCGACGACGGTCAGGCCTCGACTCGGGTGGGTGGCAGACCGTCGTGCCCCGGTGAGCTGCCACCCACCCTCGGTCCCGGCGGCCGTGATGATCCGTGCCTTGCGGTGTCCTACCGGTGAGCCTCTTTCGCCACGTCGGGCACCCCTGGGCGACGAGGACACACCGGAGCGAAGTCGACGTCGCAGGAGGACGCGAGCATGAGTGGCGCTGACGCCAGACCGACGGACATCGTCGGGGACACCCCTGACGACCGGCCGCTCGGGCCGGCCTGACGCGCGGATGACACGATCATGTGATGGCTGTCGGTGCGATCTCGGCCTTCGGGCCGCGTCCGTCGCGGTGACATGGAGGTAGAGGTCCAGGCGCCGGGCGGGCCCGCCGGGGCGCCCACACACGCCGGGCACGCGCGGTCCGTCACCGGGAACGCGACGCAGGAGGATCGCCCGGCGGCCCCGGACGCGACGGCGGCGCTGCCGGACGACCAGACGTTGGTCGTGCGGGCCCGTGAGGGCGACCTCGGCGCCTTCGAGATGCTCGTCCGCCGCTACCAACGGCCGATCTACCAGCTCGCGTTCCGGATGCTGCGTGATGCCGGCGAGGCCGAGGACGTCACCCAGGAGGTGTTCCTCACCAGCTGGCGCCGGCTGCCGGAGCTACGTGAGGCCGGGGCGTTCGGCGGGTGGATGTACCGGTCGGCGACCAACCGCTGCCTGAACCTGCTGCGACGACGTCGGCCCGTCGCGCCGCTCGCCGCCGACACCGAGCCCGGCCATCCTCCGGACACGAGCCCGCTGTCCGATCCGGAGCGCGCGCTCGGGATGGCCGAGGGGCTGCAGGTGCTGACCGCGGCCCTCGACGAGCTCACGCCGGAGCAGCGCGCGGTGTGGCTGCTGTTCGAGGTCCACGGTCGGTCCTACGCAGAGATCGCCCAGGTGCTCGATGTCAGTCCGCAGGCGGTGCGAGGACGGCTCGCCCGGGCCCGCGCCCAGCTGGTGGAGAGGATGTCGTCGTGGCGATGAACGCCCAGAGCGGCGGCCAGCAGCTGCCGTGCGGCCGGTACGTCGAGGACATCGCCGTCCACCTGGACCACGGCGGGTCCGACGCGCACTCCCGGACCTGCGAACACTGCCTGGTGGCCCGCGAGAGCCTGGGCCGCCTCGCGGTGGCCACGCAACTGCTGCGGGACGATCCCGCCGCGCCGCCACCCAACCTGCTCGACCGGATAATGTCCGCGGTCCGCGCCGAGTTCCGGAGCTCCGACGCGCTGCCGCTGCCGACGCCCTCGGGGCCCTCGCAGGTGGCTCACGCCGCTGTCGCAGCGGTGCTCCGCTACGCGGCCGACGGGGTCACCGGCGTCTGGTCACGCCACTGCCGGATCACCCCCGTCACCGCGAACGGCCCCGAGGTCCGGGTGGAGATGTCGTTGTCGGTGCGGGTCGACGGGCCACCGATCGCGGAGGTCGTCGCCGAGGTGCGTCGGCGGCTGGTGGCTGCGCTGTCCGGGCAGGTCGGTCTCGTCGCCACGGTCGTCGACGTCGTCGTCGCGGACGTCTGGTCGCAGGAGGATGCATGATCGGCCCGGCCGACGACCGTCCCGAGCACCTCGGACCGGCGCCGTCACAGGCGGGCGCGGCGCGGCGATCCCCGGCCGATCAGGAGGGTGCGCCCGCCGACATGCCGGCCCGGCCCGCCGGGAACGACCCGTCGGACGGCGGGGACTCGTGGAGCCGTCGGATGATCGAGGACGTGCGCACCGCGGCGGACGTCGCGACCGCCGCGCGGTCCGTTCCGGGGGTCCGGCGGCTCCAGCCCGGGCTGCGCGGCCTGGTCACCCAGGTCACCGCCGACGCGTGGCGTCGGCTCACCAGCCGGGCGTTCCCGGACTTCGCCGGGGTCGAGACCCGCCGCAGGGGTGACGCCCTGCACGTCGAGATCACGATCGTCACCGACTCGCGGTACCAGGCGGCATCGGTGGCCGACGAGGTGCACCGCGCTGCGCTGCAGACGCTGTCGCCGGCCGGCCGGACGGAGATCACCGTCAAGGTCAGCGAGATCGCGATCGTCGAGCCCGGCACGGCCTAGGCTCACGGCTGCCCGCGGGGAGGTGCCGTCGCGGGCTCGGCACGGCCGCCGCCGGAGGGGCCAGGACCGTCGGCGCTGTCGGTGCCGGCCGCTGCGGTGTCGCCGACGTGTGCGTCGTGCCAGCGGAACTCCTCGGGCAGCTGCGCGTAGATCGGGGTGTCACTCATCGCGTGCCGCGTCGCCCGACGGCCGGTCGACCCGGGCCGCGCGACGGCGACCCGGGTGGCAGGCGATCGGTTGCCGGTCGGGCACGTCGGGCGTCGTGAGCCGTCGGCCACTCCGGCCCACGCGCCGGTCCCGGGGCCTCGGGCTCGCCGGACAGTCCGCGTTCGCGCAGGCTGTCGCAGATCTCCGCGGCGAGCCGCTCGGCCAGGTCCCGAACGGCGTCGCGGCCGTACAACCCGGCCAGCCACACGGTCACCTCGCGCGCCGCCCGCTCGGCACGAGGTCGGTCGTCGGGATGGTCGAGAAAGGCCGCGACGATGTCGGACACCGCCAGGTCGAGAGCCCGCCCGTAGTCGGCAAGACCGTCCGCCATCCGCCCGTCACTCCTCGCCCCGTACCGCCGCGGACCCGCCGCGACCCGCGCCGGACCTGTCTCCCGGCCGACGACCCTGCATCCGTGTCGATCCACGTCAGGAATGACACCGTCGGCCGGGAATCGTCACGGTCGCGCGACGAGTACGTCCTCCGGCCCGTGTCACTCTCGGACTCACAGTCAGTGCAGGAGCAGCTTGAGCAGGATGAGGACGGCGCCGAGCGCGGCGCTGCCCGCGGCCCATCCGATCGCCCCGGCCCGTGTCGCGCCGGCGCGGCGCCCCGCGATGTGCCCGAGGCCGCCCAGCAGCAGCGTGGCCACGATCAGGGCCACGAGCACGCTGGTGCTGACGTCCTTCGTGATCAGGCCGACGACGACGAGGACGACGAGCGGGGTGTAGGCCGCCTCCAGCATCGGCCGGCCGTGGCGCAGGATCTCGCGGACCCGGACGGAGCCGCGCACCCCGTTGGCGGCCGCGCCGAGCAGCGCGGAGTACTGGTCGGCCGCCCAGTAGACGGCGACCGTCACCAGCACGGTGATCACGACGGCCGGCAACGTCCCGTGCAGGCCGGCCCCGACCATCGCCGCGGCGCCGACGATGCTGCCGTGGATCGCGTGCGCCAGCTCCTCCGCGTCCGCCCAGCCGCGGAGCCTCCCGCCGAGCAGGCGCGTCCAGCGGTCCCCGGGGCCGTCCACCGTCCCACGGTCCCGGGCGCCGCCGCCGGGCCACACCACCCGCTCGGGGTGAGGCGTGCGGTGGTGCTCGCGCGCGACGGTCTCGATCGCGGGGGCGGCCCCGCGGTCGGGTCGAACCGTGGGTGGGGCGGAGGGTGTGATGGCGCTGGTCGCAGTGCTGGTGCCGGTGCTGGTGATCGTGGTGGCGATGGCGCTCGAGCGGCTGGAGGAGCGGTTGCTGGGCCGGCGCGGCGTCCCGTCACCGGTCGGGACCGGCGCCCGTGCGTCGTCGCTCGGCGACGTCGACGGCGCCGAGGAGGAGCTTCGCGACCACACCGACGGCCAGCAGGCCGACGGCCATCTGGGTCATCGTGAGGATCCTCGTGGCCCCGGTGGTGGGGGTGATGTCGCCGAAGCCGACCGTGGTGAACACGGTCATCGTGTAGTAGAGCGCACCCGTGCGGTCCAGTGGCTGGGTGAAGCACGCCGGGGCGTTCTCCGACATCACCGCGTACGTCGCGGCGTAGAGCAGCAGCAGGAACGGCAGCCCGACCGCCACGGTCGCCGCCGCCCGCAGCCGCGGGGTGTCCGAGGTCATGATCGCGCGCACCTGCCAGGCCAGGGCCAGCCCCAGGCCCACGAGGCCGACGGCCAGCCAGAAGATGACCGTGCCGTCGAGCTTGCCGTCCAGGGGGGCGCGGTAGTAGACGACCAGCAGGAACGCCGCGACGACGGCAGACGCGATCGTCACGGTGACGACCTGCCGGCGGCTCGGCGCCGGTGACGTCTCGGTCACGACGCGCCCGCGCGTTCGACAGCCATCGCCCCTCCCCGGTCGTGCGCTCCGCAGCGTGGCCGGGCGCGGCCCGGTTGTGCTCACCCCTGAGGGGCGAACGCCACTCGTCCGGATCGGGTGATGTCGGCGCGGCCCGTACGACGCACGGTTCGGGGACCGACGAGACAACAGGAGCGGGAATGGCGACGTTGACGGTGTGGAAGTTCGACACGGCAGGCGGCGCCCGAGGTGCGCTCAGCGTTCTGGAGAGGTTGCAGAAGGAGGAGCTCATCCAGATCGTCGACGCGGCCGTGGTGACGTGGCCGGAGGGCAGGCGCAAGCCCAAGACCGAGCAGCTGCGCAACCTCACCGGGGCAGGGGCGCTCGGCGGCAGCTTCTGGGGTCTGCTGTTCGGGTTGTTGTTCTTCATCCCGTTGCTGGGCATGGCGATCGGGGCCGCGATGGGGGCGTTGAGCGGGTCGCTGGCCGACGTCGGGATCGACGACGGCTTCATCAAGCGGGTCCGTGACGAGATCACCGAGGGCACGTCGGCGCTGTTCGTGATGTCGGACAACGCCGTGGCCGACCGGGTGCTGGGCGAGTTCCGCGGCAGCGGCGCCCACCTGGTGTCGACGAACCTGTCCGCGGAGCAGGAGGCCCGGCTGCGCGAGGTCTTCGAGGAGCCGGCCGAAGAGGCGAACGAGGAGGCCTCGACGAAGGCGTGACCCCCGGGGGGGTGACCGGTGGAGCCGGTCCCGGGACGACGATCCCGGGGCCGGCTCTCCTGTGTCGCGGGTCCGACGCGCGCGGCGGACAGGAACCCGGGTGACGTCGTCGGGTCGCCGGTCCCGGCTCAGCCGTCGGTCCGGTCCTCGGCCGGGCCGACCGCCCGGTCCGGGGACCGCCAGCTCGCACCCGTCAGGTCACGGAACGCGGCCACGGCGGCGTCGATCGTCGGGAAGAGGTGCGTCGCGTCGACCGCCCCGGTCAGGCCCGCGCGCTCCACGGTGCGCCGCACCGGGTCCTTGAGCTCGGCGAACACCAGCCGGCGACCCTTCCGCTCGAACGCGGCGGTGAGCTCGCGCAGCATCTCGGCGGCGGTCGTGTCGACGTCGGTGACGGGCTCGGCGGCGATGACGACCCAGCGCACGTCCGGGTCGACGTGGACGAGCTCGTCGATCCACTCCCGGAACGTGCGGGCGTTGGCGAAGAACAGCGGGGCGTCGAACCGCAGGAGCAGACATCCGGGCAGCCGCTCGGCGTGTGGGTGGCTGTGCACGTCGTGGAACCCCGGGAGGCCGGGCACCCGGCCCAGGACGGTCCGGTAGGGCCACCACGCCCGGCGGAACACGTTCGCCGCCGACAGCGCGACCGTGACCGCCATGCCCGGCAGCACCCCGAGCAGCACGACACCGAGGGCGGCCGTCATCGACAGCACGAACTCGGCGCGGCGGACCCGGAACAGCCGCCGCGTGGCGGGCAGGTCGGTGAGGGAGAGCGAGGCGGCGATCACGACCGCGGCCAGGGTCGGCTGGGGGAGGTCGCGCAGCAGCCCCGGCACGAACAGCAGGATCAGCGTGATCGCCGCGGCGCCGACCAGCCCGGTGAGCTGGGTCCGCGCCCCGGCCTGGGCGGCGACCGCGGTGCGCGAGCCGCTCGTGCTGACCGGGAACCCGCCGAACAGGCCCGCGCCGACGTTCGCCGCGCCGATCGCGGTCATCTCGCGGCCGCCGTCGATCGTGCGGCCCTCGCGGGCCGCGAACGACGAGGCGGTCGAGATCGTGTCGGTCAGCGAGACCACCGCGATGCCCAGGGCACCGGGCACGAGCAGCAGGAGGTCGGAGAGCCGCACGTCGGGCAGGCTCAGCGGCGGGAACCCCTGCGGAAGCGGGCCGACGACGTCGACCCCGCGCGCGGCCAGCCCCAGCAGGGCGGTCGCCCCGATCGAGAGCACGACGACCACCAGCACGGCCGGCAGTTTCGGCAGGTACCGCTGCAGGACCACGATGAGCACCAGGCCGAGTGCACCGATGGCGAGCGCCGCGGGCACCGTCGAGCCGAGGCCGGTGACGAACCCCGCCACGTCGCCGAAGAAGCCCTCGGCGTCCACCGAGAAGCCGAAGAGCTTGGGCAGCTGCCCGACCATGATGGTGAGGGCCAGCCCGTTCAGGTAGCCGATCATCGCGGGGCGGGAGATCAGGTCGGCGACGAAGCCGAGCCCGGTGAGGCCCGCGATGATCATGACCGCGCCGGTGATCAGGGCGAGCGCGGACGCCAGCGCGATCGCCCGCGCCGGGTCCCCGTCCGCACCCGCCAGCGGCAGGATGGTGGCCGCGATGAGCGGCCCGAGCGAGGAGTCGGGGCCGAGCACGAGGACCCGGGACGGGCCGAAGACGGCGTAGCCGACCAGGCAGAGGATCGACGTGTAGAGCCCGGTGATCGCCGGCAGCCCCGCCAGCTCGGCGTAGGCCATGCCCTGGGGCACCAGCAGCGCCGTCAGGACGAGGCCCGCGGTGACGTCCCGCCCCAGCCACCGCGCGCGGTAGCCGAGCAGGCTCGCGAGGCCCGGGGCGACCGCCGCCACCCGGCGGTGCTCCGGGGCCGGCTCGTTCACCGGACGTGGTGGGTCGTGCGCCGGGCGATCGCCTTGCCCAGCTCCCAGCACACCAGCAGGGCGAGAGCGGGCAGGCAGGCCCAGCCGAACTGGCTCAGCGAGATGTCGACGGTGCCCAGCAGGCGGTGGAACACGTCCATCTGCGTCACCAGCACGGCGAGGGCGAACTCGGCGAGGATCGTCCAGTTCAGGTTGCGGCTGTCGAAGGTCGCCGTGGTCAGCACCGTGCCGGTCGCGTCCCGGCACTCCACGGCCGCGACGATCAGGCACAGCGCGAACGAGGTGAACGCGACCGAGCGGCCGACCTCGACGTCGCCGAACAGCGCGGGTCCCGCGGCGATCAGCCCGAGCAGGCCCACGCTCACGAGCAGGCCGGTCAGCCCGACGGTGACGACGAGATCGCGGGTGAGCACCGACTGCCCGCGGGGCCGCGGGCGCTTGCGCATGAGCCCCGGCGTCTCCCGGTCGAAGCCCAGCGCGATGCCGAAGGCGGCGTTGACGAAGAAGTGGATCCACAGCACCTGGGCCGGGGTGAACGGTTCGCCGCCCGCCAGGTTGAGCAGGCTCGCGCCGAGGAACGTGAGCACGAAGATCACGAGCAGGATCAGCACGAAGCGGATGTACTTGGTGAGGTTGTCGAAGATCTTGCGGCCCTGCTCGACGGCGAACACGATCGTCGCGAAGTTGTCGTCCGACAGCACCATCCGGCCGGCGTTCTTGGCGACCTCGGTCCCCGACCCCATGGCGATGCCGATGTCGGCGGCCTTGATCGCGGGCGCGTCGTTGACGCCGTCGCCGGTCATGGCGACGACGTCACCCTTGCGCTTGAGCGTGTCGACGAGCAGGACCTTGTGCTCCGGGGCGACCCGCCCGACCACGCCGATCGCGTCGATGCGGCGCAGCCGTTCCTCCTCGGACAGGGCCGCGAAGTCCGCCCCGAGCACGGCCTCGCCCGGGATCCCGAGCTGCTCGGCGATGGCCGCCCCGGTGGTGACGTCGTCCCCGGTGACCATCCGGACGCGGATGTGCGCCGCCTGCGCCGCGGCCACCGCGTCGCGGGACTCGGCCCGGGGCGGGTCGACCATGCCGACCAGGCTCGTCAACCGCAGCCCGACGACCAGCGACAACAGGTCGCCGTTCGGGTCGAACACCTCGGGGGCGAGGTCCCGGACCGCCGCGGCCATCACGCGCCTGCCGTCGTGCTCCATCCGCTCCATGTGGGCGGTCATCCGCTCGACGTCCAGCGGTGCCGGGCCCGTCGGCGTCAGCGCGTCGGAGGCCCGCGCGACGACGGCGGGGGCCGCGCCCTTCACGAAGCACCGGATCACCGGGCGTCCGTCCTCGGCGGTGGCGGAGTGGAAGGTGGCCATGAGCTTGTAGACGGGGTCGAACGGCAGCGTGGCGAGCCGCGGGAACCGGTCGCGGCTGGCGTCGACGTCGAGCCCCGCCTTGTGCCCCAACACGAGCAGGGCGCCCTCGGTCGGGTCGCCCACGACCTTCCCGTCGACGAGCTTGGCGTCGCTCGCCAGCAGGTAGGGCAGCACCGCGTCGATGATCGACGGTGCGGCGCCCGCGGTGTGGTGCACCCGCCCCTCGAGCTCGTACCCGGTCCCGGAGACCGTGTAGCGGTCGGTCGGGGTGACGACCTTGACGGCGGTCATCTGGTTCATCGTCAGCGTGCCGGTCTTGTCGGAGTTGATGGCCGAGGTGAACGCGAGCGTCTCGACCGACGGCAGCTCCTTGACGATGGCGTTGCGCTTGGCGAGGTCGACACCCCCGAGGGAGAGGATCATCTGGGTGACGGTGGGGAGCGCCTCGGGGATCGCCGCGATCGCGAGCGCGACGGCACTGACGAACAACACGTCCCAGGCCTCGCCCCGGCTGCGGCCGAGCACGAACATCACCAGCATCGTGAGTCCCGCTGCGCCCGCGATCCACAGCGTCAGCCGGTCGAGCTCCCGGGTCAGCGGCGTCTTCTCCACCGCCGTGCGCGACAGCATCGCCGAGATCCGCCCGACCTCGGTGTCGCCGCCGGTCGCGGTGACCAGCAGGATGCCGCTGCCGTGGGTCACCGGCGTGTTCATGAACGCCATGTTCCGCTGGTCGGCCGGCCCGAGCGGACGATCGTCGGTGTCGCTCAACGGCTCCGCGTGCTTGCCGACGGGGGTGCTCTCGCCGGTCAGTGCCGACTCGTCGATCTGCAGCGCGGCTGCCTGGACGAGCCGCCCGTCGGCGGGGACCTGGTCGCCCGCGGAGACCAGCACGACGTCGCCGACGACGACCTCCTCGGCCGGGACCGCGCGGTCGCTGCCGTCGCGGCGCACCCGCGCGGTCGTCAGCATCAGCGACTTGAGCGCGTTCATCGCGCTCATGGCCTTGCCCTTCTGCCGCAGCCCGATCACCGCGTTGAGGATCGTCAGCACGACCAGCAGCACCGCGGTGCCCCACTCGGCGACGACCGCCGAGACGACGGCCGCCGCGAGCAGGATCACCTGCATGTAGCTGCGGTACTCGTCGAGGAAGCGCCGCCAACCCGGTTCGGGCTCCTCCTGCGGCAGCGCATTGGGACCGTGGTCGCGCAGCCGCTCGGCCGCCGTCGCCGCCGACAGACCGACGCCGGGGTGGACCCCGAGCAGTTGCGCCACCTCGTTCTTCGGCAGGGCGGTCCAGCGACGGGCCGGAACCGGGGCGTCCTGGGTCCTCTGGTCGGTCTGCATCGCCTCCGCCTCCCTAGACCGTCGCCGCCCGGTGGTGGTGCCCGGCCCGCTTCCCGTGGTTCCGGCTCCCGTTGCCGGCTTCGGGACCCTGGGTGGCGAGCTCGGTGCGTGCCTCCGCCAGTCGTTGCAGTGCCGCGGCGTCGACGGTGGGGAACTGCGGGTCGATCTCGATGAGGGTGTGGACGAGGATCGCCGCGGTGCAGATCCGGGCGAACCACTTCCGGTCGGCGGGCACGACGTACCAGGGCGCCCACGGCGTGCTCGTCTCGGACAGCATCTCGTTGAACGCGTGCTGGTAGTCCTTCCAGCGCCGACGTTCCTTCACGTCGGCGGCGGAGAACTTCCAGTTGCGGTCCGGCACGTCGATCCGCTTGAGGAAACGCTGCCGCTGCTCCTCGTAGGAGAGGTTGAGGAACACCTTGACGACCCGGAAGCCGTTGTCGACGAGGTAGCGCTCCCAGTCGTTGATCTCCCGGTAGCGCCGGTGCCAGATCTTCTTGCGGCTCTCCGCGGGCAGCTTCTGCCGGTCGAGCAGTTCCGGGTGCACCCGCACGACGAGAACCTCCTCGTAGTGCGACCGGTTGAAGATCCCGATGTCGCCGCGGGCGGGCAGCCGCGCGGCGTAGCGCCACAGGTAGTCGTGGTCGAGCTCCTCGGCCGAGGGGACCTTGAACCCCGCGACGTGCACGCCCTGCGGGTTCACCCCGCTCATGACGTGCCGGATCGTCCCGTCCTTGCCGCCGGCGTCGAGAGCCTGCAGGCACATCAACACCCCGTAGGTGTCCTGGGCGGCCAGCCGCGCCTGGTAGTCGGCGAGCATGGCGATGCCGGTCTGCAGCAGCTCGCGGCCCTCCTTCTTGCGACGGACGGTCTTCGAGCGCTGCCGCGGGTCGAAGTCCCGGTCCAGGCGCACCGACCGCCCTGGCCGCACCCGCAGCGGTTCGATGAACTCGGAGATTCGCCGGGTGCGCTCGTCCGCCATGTCGTTCCTCCTCCGGGTCGACCGCGCCCGTGATCGATCGCCTGCCGGGGGGAGCGTCGGCGGTCGGTGTCGGGGGCGCCTCACCTGTCAGGGATGAGGTCCACCGCCACGTGCTGGCGCAGCCTGGTCGTCCGACCCGGACAGGAGGCCACGGTGGACTCGACGACGGAGCGCCTGCTGCTCGGCGTGGGCGGCGGCGCGGCGCGGCTGGTGTGGCGTGCGGGCCGGCCGTTGCGGTTCGCGACGACGACCCTCGCGAACGGCGCGGTCGCGACGGTCACCTTCGTCGCGCCCCGGACCACCGCGGCGCTCGTCCGGCGGGGCCGGCGCGACCGGGTGCTGCTGGCCCGCTGGTGGAACGACCTGTTCCGGCTGGTCGTCGGGCAGGTGGTCGACGCGCTGCTGAGGGCCGTCGACCTGACCTCGCTCGTCCGCGAGCACGTGGAGATCGACGCGCTCGCGGCGGGTCTCGACGTCGACGCCGTGGTGGCGCGGGTGGACCTGGACGCCGTGGTGGCGCGGCTGGATCTCGACGCCGTCGTGCGTCGGCTCGACCTGGACGCCGTCGTGCGTCGGCTCGACCTCGACGCGGTCATCGCCGGGGTGGACCTCGACGCGGCCGTCGCGGGTGTCGACCTGGAGCGGGTCGTCGAGCGGATCGACGTCGACCGGATCGTCGGGCAGGTCGACGTCGACGCCGTGGTCTCGCGGGTGGATCTCGACCGGGTGCTGGCGTCGCTCGACGTCGACCAGGTCGCCGCCCGGCTGGACGTCGACGCGGTGCTCGCCCGCGTCGACCTCGTCGGGATCGCCCGGGAGGTGATGGACGCCCTGGACCTCCCCGAGATCATCCGGTCGTCCACCGGCGCGCTGACCTCCGACACCGTGCGCGCGGTGCGCACGGAGGCGATGGCCGCGGACGGCGCCGTCTCGGGGGCCGTCGACCGGCTGCTGCGCCGCGGTGGGGCCGCGCGACGTCCCGCCGTGCCGTGACCGGCCGTCGGGGCAGCGCGGACGTCATGCCGGAGGCCGTCGCGGGGATCGTGTCCCGCACCCTCGCCGCGGTCGTCGACCTGCTCGTCGTCCTGGTGCTGATGGGCGCCGCCTTCCTCGCGGTCGCGGGCGTGCGCTTCCTCGTCTCGCCGATCGCCTTCCGCTGGCCGAGCCCGAGCTGGACGCAGTCGGTGACCGTGAGCGGGCTGCTCGCCGTCGGCTACCTGACCGTCGGCTGGGCGATCGCCGGCCGCAGCTACGGCGGGGCCGTCCTCGGGCTGCGCGTCCGGTCGGCGCGCGGGGCGCAGCCGGGATGGGTGCGCGCCGGGCTGCGGGCCGTGCTCTGCGTGGTGTTCCCGCTGGGCCTGGCCTGGGCGGTGGTGAGCCGGCGCCGCCGCTCCCTGCAGGACCTCGCCGTCGGCACCGTCGTCGTCTACGACTGGGAGCCCCGGGACGGGCAGGTATCACCCCCTGGGGGTGTCCCGGGCGGTGCCGAACCCGTTCATCGTCGCCTTACCCGAGTCGAGGAGGAGCCACCATGACCACCCGGGCCGAGGACAGTTACACGTCGACCATGCCCGCCGAGAGCTCGACCCGCAGGGGTCTCGTGCTCTTCGCAGGCGTCATGATGATCGTCGCCGGCGCGTACCACGCGCTCAGCGGCATCTCCGCGATCCTGCGCGACCAGGTCTACGTCACCACCCCCAACTACGTGTTCGAGTTCGATCTCACCGGGTGGGGCTGGACCCACCTGATCCTCGGCGCGATCATGATCGTCGTCGGTGTCGCCGTGGTGAAGGACGTGACCTGGGGGGCGATGGTCGGCATCGCGCTGGCCGTGCTGAGCCTGGTGGCGAACTTCCTGTTCCTGCCGCACTACCCGCTGTGGTCGATCCTGATCATCGCGGTCGACGTGACGATCATCTACGCCCTCGCCACCCGTCTGCGCAACGGCTGATCGTCGTGACGACTGGCGTTCCGCAGGGGCTGGGCGCAGCGCCGGGTCGGTCGTCGTCACCGTCGACGACCCGGCGGCTCGCCGCGGCCGGAGCACTGCTCGCGGTGGCCGCCGCGGTCGTGCTGGCCGTCATCGGGCTGCTGAGCGACCCGCTGCGGCTCGTCGCCACCGTCGTGCTGATCGGGATCGCCGTGGCCGTCGGGTGGGCGGCACTGGTCCACCGCGGCGTCATCCGTGTCGTCGCGATCGTCGTCGCGGTGCTCTGCATCGTCGGTGTCGTCCTGTTGTTCGGGTTCGGCGATCCGCTGCGCACGGTCTCGGTGTTCGTGCTGGTCGGGCTGGCGCTCGCCGCGACGCGCGTCGCGATGGGCCACGACCTCGCCCCGGTGCCGGCCGACCTGCACCGGGTCGGCCCGGCCCGGCACGGCGTGCTGCTGATCAACCCACGGTCCGGGGACGGGAAGGCCGAGCGGTGCGGCCTGGAGAGGCACGCGACGACGTGCGGCGTCAGGTCGGTCGTCCTCGCACCGGGCGAGGACGTGCAGGAGCTCGCCGAGCGAGCCATCGCCGACGGCGCCGACGTGATCGGGATGGCGGGCGGCGACGGGTCGCAGGCCCTCGTCGCGGACGTGGCGCGCCGTCACGACGTGCCGTTCGTCGTGGTGCCGGCGGGGACCCGCAACCACTTCGCCCTCGATCTGGGGCTCGACCGGGACGACGTGCCCGGCGCGCTCGCGGCCTTCGGTCCTGCCGTGGAGCGACGGGTCGACGTCGCCGAGATCGGGGACCGCCTGTTCGTCAACAACGCCTCGCTCGGGGTGTACGCCTCGATCGTGCAGTCGGCGGGCTACCGGGAGGCCAAGGTCGCGACGGCGGCGCGGCTGGCCCCCGACCTGCTCGGCGCGCGGCGGCGGCGGGTCGGCCTGCGCTTCCGCGGTGCGGACGGGAAGCAGGCCGCCCCGGTCGACGTCATGCTGGTCTCCAACGGTGCGTACCGGATGGAGGGGCTCACGGGTGCGGGCACGCGCCCGCGCCTGGACAGCGGCGAGCTGGGCGTGGTGACGGTGGCCGTCGAGTCGGCGTTCGACGCCACCCGGATGCTCGCCGCGGGCGCGGCGGGGCTGCTGCACCGCTTCCACGGCTACCGGCAGTGGAGCACCCCGGAGCTCGTGGTGGACTCCGACGAACCGGAGCTGGAGGTCGGCGTCGACGGGGAGGCCTTGCGGCTGCCCGTCCCGCTGCGCTTCCGGGCGCTCCCGGGGGCGCTGCGCGTTCGGCTCCCCACGACCGCGACCGCGGCACCTGCGGCGTTGGGTCCGGCCGGGCCGGCGGAGGCGGTGGCGGGGCTCGTCAGGGTCCTTGGTGGCCGGTCACCGAGAAGGTGAGCTGGGTCACCCCGTGCGGGTGATTTGCGCTACCGGGGCGGGTGCCAGCGTCGTCGGGTGACCACCTCCGAGGACTCGCTGGCCTCGCCCCCCACCCCGTCGGCCGAGACCGACGGGCGGTCGCTGGGCAGCGGCGTGGTGCTGCCCCGCGGCCTCGTGGTGCTCCTCGGGGTGGCGGCGATCGTGATCGCCGCTGCCGGCGCGCGGTCGATCGCGTGGCTCATCGGCCCGGTGTTCCTCGCCCTGGTGCTGGTGATCGCGCTCGCGCCGGTGCACGGCAGGCTGCGCAACCGGGGCTGGCCCGGGTGGGCCGCGACGCTGGTGCTCGCCCTGTCCGTCTACGCGGTCGTCGTGTCCATCGCGCTCGGCATCATCGTCTCCATCGGGCAGCTGGCGACGACGCTGCCGCAGTATGCGGCGCAGAGCCGCGACCTCGTCTCGTCGGCGTCCTCGACGCTCACCCGGTTCGGGGTGAGCCCGGAGGAGCTGCGCAAGGTGGTCGACTCGCTCGACCTCGGCAAGCTCGTGCAGGTCGTCGGCTCGGTGCTCGCCGACGTGGCGGGGCTGGCGAGCAACCTGATCTTCCTGTTGACGTTGCTGCTGTTCCTGACGATCGAGAACGTCACCGTCCCCAAGCGGGTCGGCCGGATCGCGGTCGACCGGCCCCTCGTCGCCGGGGCGCTGCGCTCGTTCGCCCACAACACCCGGCAGTACCTGCTGGTGTCCACGGTGTTCGGGCTCATCGTCGCCGCGCTCGACACCATCGCCCTGTTCGTGATGGGCATCCCGCTGGCGGTCACCTGGGGGGTGCTGGCGTTCGTCACCAACTACATCCCGAACGTCGGGTTCATCATCGGACTCGTGCCGCCCGCGCTGCTGGCCCTGCTCACCGGCGGGCCGGGGCTGATGGTGGCCGTGATCGCCGTCTACGGCGTGCTCAACTTCGTGATCCAGTCGCTGCTGCAGCCGCGGTTCGTGGGCGACGCCGTCGGGCTGTCGGTCACCGTGACGTTCCTGTCGCTCGTGTTCTGGGCCTGGCTGCTCGGACCGCTGGGCGCGGTGCTGGCCATCCCGCTGACGTTGCTCGCGAAGGCCTTGCTGATCGACATCGACCCGCGCGCGACGTGGGCGGACGCGTTGATCAGCCACGAGGACGTCGAGAAGGAGAAGCGCCGGCCGCACCGGGAGGGACGGGGCGCGGGGGTGAGCGGCCGGTGGCACCGCAGGCACCGACCCGAGGGCGGCCCGACCGACGACGAGGCGGTCCAGGCGTGAACCGGGGCAGCGCGGCCCGGCCGACCGTCGTGCCCGCGACCGCTGCTCCGCACCGGCCGGCCCGGTTCAGCCCGGGGAGCGCCTCACTCGTCGGTCGCCCGTCGTGCGGCCGGGGGCGGTGTGGCCGGACGCTCCGCGGCGGAACCCCTGTCGTCGACCGGTTCGGCCCACTGCAGCCGCAGGCCGTGCGTCCTGAACAGGACCATGATGGCGTGCAGGTGCGACTCGTCGATCACCTCGCCGCGCAGGATCAGCCCCGGCGGCACCTCTTCGACCTGCAGGTCGCCGAACTCGTCCAGGGCCGGCTCGGATATCCGGCCGTCCACCCGGAACTCGTACATCGTCGGGGACATCGCCACCTCCGGGCCGACTCTCGCTGCCTGCGCCCCGTCATACTCCGCGGTCCGCGCGCGCCGTCCTCCCCCCAACGGGATGACCGCGTCAAGGGCCATCAGGCGGTGGTGCCGGAAAAGTGTCGCTGGAAACATTCGGTACCTGCCAGGGAGGTGAGTCGTGAGCGACGCATTCCCACCCTCACCGGTTCCGCCGCCGTTGCCGCGTGAGCTCGTGCCGAGGCCCGCCCTGCGGGCCGCGCTCGACGAGGGCGCCGGCCGCGCGGTCACGCTCGTCTGTGCCCCCGCCGGGTTCGGCAAGTCGGTCGCCGTGGCCGACTGGGTGCGACGCGGCGACACGACACCCTCGGTCTGGCTCTCGCTGACCGAGGAACACGACGACCCGGTGCGCCTCTGGACGGCGGTCCTCACCGCGGTGCGTGCGCGCGGCGCGGACCCCGCGGCTGCTCCCTCGGACGGCCGGGCACCCGGGATCGCGGGACTCGGCGACGTGCTCGCCGAGTTCGCCACGCTGCCCGGGCCCCTGCGGCTCGTCCTCGACGACGCCCACCACCTGCGCGGGCGCACGTGCGCCGAGCAACTGCGGGAGTTCGTCCGCGCCCACGGGCCCGCGGTCCAGCTGGTCGTCGTGAGCCGGCTGGACCCACCACTGCCGCTGGCCCGGATGCGGCTGGCCGGCGAGCTGTGCGAGCTGCGCGCGGACCGCCTGCGTTTCGGCGAGCGGGAGACCGCGACGCTCCTGCGCCGGTGTGGCCTCGAACTGACGGCGGAACAGGCGTCGAGGCTGCACGAACGGACCGGCGGCTGGGTCGCCGGGCTGCGACTGGCCGCGTGCTCGATGCGCCAGGAGCGCGACCCCGACCGGTTCCTCGCCGACTTCTCCGGCGACGACCACGCCGTCGCGGACTACCTGGTCGGGGAGGTGCTGGCCGGGATCAGCGAGGACCGTCGCGAGGTGCTGCGGCGGGTCAGCATCGCCGATCCGGTCCCGGCGGGGCTCGCGGTCGAGCTCTGCGACCGCGACGACGCCGCCGACGTCCTGGACGAGCTCGGGCACGAGCTCGGCCTGGTCAACGTCGACCCGGACCGGGCCGACTACCACGTCCAGGAGCTCCTGCGTTCGCACCTCGAGGCCGACCTCGCCCGCCGGGACGGGGCGTCGACGGCCGACCTGCACCGCCGCGCGGCACTGTGGTGGGACGGCCACGGCCGGCCCGCCGAGGCACTGCGGCACGCAGGGAAGGCGGGCGATCCCACCTTCGCCGGCGGCATGCTCGAACGCCGCGGCGCCCGCCTCGTCGCGATCGGTGACCGCGCCGCGCTGCGTGACGCACTCCGCGCGGCCGGGACGACGGCCGAGGCGAGGACGTGGGCCGCGGCGCTGTCCGCGCAGGAGAACCTCGTGCGCGGCGACATGAACGCGGTGGCCGCGGACGTCAGACGGGCCCGCCGGGACGGGCGTCCCGCGGCCGGTTCCGAGCTGGCGGTGCTCCTGACGGCGACCAGCCGGCTCGCGGGGCTGTCCGGTTCGGTGCCGGCCACCCCCGAACCGCTGCCCGACGACCCGTCGCTCGCGGCCCTCGCACTGGCCGGCCGGGGCGCCGTCGAGGTCTTCGCGGGCGCCCCGGGCCCCGGCCGGTCGAACCTGGCGACGGCACTGGACACCGCTCGGCGCCGGCACCTGCCGCTGCTGGAGGCACAGTGCCTCGCGCTGCTCGGGGTGGCCGCCTGGAACGTCGGCGACCTCCGTGAGGCCGCCGCGAGGTCCGACGGCGCGCTGCGAGCGCTCACCCGCGAGGGCTGGGAGCACTCGGGGCTGTGGGTCACCGCGTCGTCGATCGCCGCGCTGACCGCGGTGGAGCGCGGGCGTCCCGACGTCGCCCTCGTCCTCCTCGAGGGCGCGGCGGGTCCCGACCCCGATTCGCTCGACCCCGCGGTGCGCGTCGCGCTCGGCCTCGCCCGGGGTGCTGCGCTGTTCGACTCCGGGGAGCGCGCGGCGGGGGTGCTCGAACTGCAGCGTGCCCGCTCGGACGGCGTCGGGCAGCCACTGCCGCCCGCCCTCGCGACGACGGCGGCACTGATCGAGAACCGCATCGCGCTCCGGATGGGCTACACGCGCGCGGCGGCCGCGGCCGAGGGGCGCATCGAGGGGCTGACCGGCGCCCGGGGCGAGCGGCTGCTGATGCGCGCGTGGGCCGAGTGCGAGACCGGTGAGTACCGCAAGGCGTACCGCTGTGCGCACGCGGCACTCGACCCGGCCTCCCGGTCCGTCCGACGGTCGACCCTGGTCGAGGCGTGGCTGGTCCTCGCGGACGTCGCGCTGCACGACGGCGATCGGCCGGGCGCGCGGTGCGCGCTGCGCAGCGCGCTGGACCGGGCGGCGGCCATGGACCTGGCCCGGCCGTTCGTCATGGCGCCGTCGGCGGTGCGCGCCCTGCTCGTCGACGAGCTCATGGGGGACGGCGACCGCGGCCGGTTCGCGGCCCGCGTGCTGTCCGTGCCCACCGGCGGGCCCCGCGGCGTCGCGCCGACGCTCACGGCCCGCGAGGAGGACGTGCTCGCGCTGCTGCCGTCGCTGCTCAACCTCGACGAGATCGCCGCGGCCCTCTCGGTCTCGGTCAACACCGTCAAGAGCCACGTCCGGTCGATCTACGACAAGCTGGGGGTCTGTTCGCGCCGCCGGGCGGTGCTCGCCGCGCACGAGCGTGGCCTGCTGGGCCGGCGTCCGTCGGCGACCCGGACCGGGACACCGCATCTCACGGTCAACGGCTGAGTTCTGCCCGCGCAGCCGCACCGGGTCGGGGTGCGGCGGGAAGGGGGAGGCGATGCACGTCCCGGGGAGCACGATCGCGCTGCCGGAGCTGCCTGCGGCGTCGGTGCCCCGGCCCGACCTCGTCGACCTCCTGGACCGGGCCGAGCCGGGACAGCTCGTGCTGGTGGTCGCACCGCCGGGTTACGGCAAGACCGTCGTGCTGACCGAGTGGATGCGGGCCCGCCACGCCCCGCGCGTCGCGTGGGTCTCCCTCGACGCGACGTTCGACGCCGACCGGTTCCGCTCGGCGCTGACCGCCGCCCTGGCCGCCGTGCCGGGTCTGCCTCAGGGTCTGTTGCGCAACGCCGCCGGGGCGGCGGGCCACCGGCCTGGGGCGGACGTCGTCGACGAGCTCCTGGCCGCGCTCGACGACGTCCGGCCCGCGGTCCCGGTCGTACTCGACGACGTGCACGAGCTGACCGATCCCGGGGCGCTGCGCGACCTCGGCCGGCTCGTGCTCACCGGGGCCGCAGGGCTCCGGCTGGTCCTCGCCAGCAGGCACGACCCGCCGCTCCCGCTGCCCAGGCTGCGGGCGGCGGGCCGGACGCACGAGCTACGGGCCGAACACCTGCGGTTCACCCTCGCGGAGACGACGTCGCTGATGCGGGTGTCCGGCCTGGACCTGACGCCGGGCCAGATCGCCGCGCTGCACTCGCGTACCGCCGGGTGGGCCGCCGGGCTGCGGTTCGCCGCCGTCGCACTGCAGTCCACGGAGGACCGTCAGGGTTTCATCGAGCAGTTCTCCGGCAGCGAGCACTCGACGGCGGACTACCTCACCGGTGAGGTGATGGCGAGCCTCCCGGTGCCGTCCCGGGACCTCCTGCGGGTGGAGTCGGTCTGCGGCCTCCTGCCGACGGGGCTGGCCTCGGCGCTGTCGGGACGACCGGACGCCGGCCGGGTGCTCGGCGAGCTGGCCGACGACACCGGACTGGTGGAGCGGCTGGACCCGTCCACCTTCCGGATCCACCCGCTGCTGCGCACGTACCTGGGAGCAGAGCTGGAACGGCATCTTCCCGCGCGGTACCGGCACTCGCACGTCACCGCGGCATGGTGGTGGCTGGCCGCGGGCGACCCCGTCCATGCGCTGCGTCACGCCGAGCGGGCCGAGGATCCCGAGCTGCTCCGCAGCCTGTTGCCGTCGATGGGCCTGCGGCTCGTCGCGACCGGCGAGCTCGCCGCGCTGCGCACGCTGATCGACGGCGCGCGTGACGCCGGCGGGCCGGTCGACGCGTGGGCACCGCTGCTGGAGGCCTACCTCGAGTTCGCTCTCGGCGCGGGCACCGACCGGACGGCCCTCGCCGCCCTGGAGCAGGCGGACCGGGTGTGGCCGGCCGCGCCCCAGCCGCCGCCGGCCCAGCTGCGGGGATCGATCGAGCTGCTCCTCACCGGCCACACCGAGACCCGTGCGCCGGTTCCGTCGGTCGCCGAGACACCGGAGCAGGCGCTGCTGGAGAGGCTGAGCCGGGCGACGGTCGAGGTCAGCGAGCCGGCACTCGACCCCGCCCGGGTGCGAACGGGGCTGGAGGAGCTGGTCCTGCTCGCGCGCGAGCACGGGTTCGGCTGGTTCGAGGAGTGGGCCTGGACCCTGCTGACGGTGGTCGAGCTCGCCGCGGGCCGCTACCGGGACATGGCCGGTGCGGCCCGATCGGCCATCACCGCGGCGGCGATGCTGGGCCGCCAGGTCAGCGCGATGCCGGCGTCGGTCGCGGTGATCGCCTACGCCGACCTGCTCGCCGGGGACCCCGCGGCGGCACGGCAGCGGGTGGCGGCCGCCGTCGCCGAGGAGCCGCGCGGGGAGCCCGAGCGGGTCCTTCGCGTGCTGCACTCGGTCGCCGGGCACGATCTCGGGGAGACGGCGATCGGCCTGGCGCGGTGCCGGTCCGCCCTGTTCGAGCTGACGGCGCCGGCCGCGGTGCTGGCCTCCCTCGCCGTCCTCGAGCACGAGGTGGAGCTCTCCCACGCCGGTGCGACGAACGCGGCCCGCACCACCGAATGGCTGCAGGAGCGGGTGGGGAACGTCGCCGAGGTCCTGCTCATGGACGCCAGAGCCCACCAGGCCGCCGGACGGCACGACGCCGCGCGGACCACGGCCGAGGCGATCGTCGCCGGCGTCGTGCCGCATCTCGTCGCCCACACACCGGTCGACGCACACCTCGTGCTCAGCGAGTGCGCGCTGCGCGACGGCGAGCTCGAGCGGGGTCGTGCCGAGCTCGTCGCCGCGCTGCGCGGTGCCGCGAAGCTCGACGTCGTACGGCCGCCCGCGGTGATCACCGGACCGGTCGGGGACCTCGTCGAGTCCGTCAGCGCGGAGGTCTCGGACCCGCCGTGGCACGAGCGGCTCGTCGCCGCCCGCGCGATGGTGCACGGACGCGTCCGCGCGGCACTGAGCGAGCGCGAGCTCGCCGTCCTCGCGCTGCTGCCGTCGTTGCTCAGCGCCGCCGAGATCGCCGACGAGCTGACCGTCTCGGTCAACACCGTGAAGACCCACATCCGGTCGATCTACACCAAGCTCGGTGTGGGACATCGGCGCGACGCCGTCGTGCAGGCGCGGGAGCTGGACCTGCTGCCCTGACCCGTGCTGTTCACCTCCTGAGGATGACGTGCCGGGAGGCGGCTCGGGCCACCGTGACGACGGTCGGAGCAGCGAGGCACGGAGGCCGTCGATGGAGCTGGATACCAACGACCCGCCGGAAGGTCACTACGAGATCCGGATCATCGGCCGGCTCTCGGACCGCGCTCGCGCCGCGTTCCCGGGAATGGAGGTGCGTGAGGTGCCCGCCGAGACGATCATCTCCGGCGACCTGGCCGACGACGGTGGCGTGCAGGACGTGCTGCGCCTCATCCAGTCCCTCGGCCTGCAGGTCGTGTCGGTCCGCAGGGCCGGCTGAGCGCGGAGGGGCCGGCGCGATGACGAACCAGGACGATCAGCGCAGGCTGGAAGCCATCGAGCAGCACATGTTCGCGGACGACCCGGAGTTCGTCCGCCAGTTCCGGCGTCGGTGCGACGCGGTGGGCCGGAGCGGTCGGACCGGGTCCGGCCGTGCCGGGAGGGCGCGGTGGCAGGTGTGGGCGGCCGCGACGTTCGGCCTCCTCGTGTTCGTCGTCGGGATCGTGACCTCCGCGCCCGGGCTCGCGCTGGTCGGAGCGCTCTTCCTCGTGGCCTCGATCTGGGTGGGGCGGGTGGTCCGCGCGCGGCGCGGCCGTCGCGAATGACGCCCGGCCCCCGGCCGCCCCCACTCGTTCGCAACCTCACTGCTCTTGTCCGGCGCGCGGCCGACCCTGAGGTTGCGCGCGGCAGAACGCACGCAACGGCCCCGCTTCCCGCGAGGGCCGGTGCAGCAGTGGGGTTTCGCGCTCGCGCGGTTTGCGGCCCGGTCGAGGGTATATCGTGCGGAGCCGAACGAAAAGGGCTGCGACCCCTGCCCGACGCCGTGGAGGCTGAGCGATGACGGACCTCGGGGACCGGGTGACGGCGCTGCTGCCGCGGGCGCGGACCGAGCTGGCCGAGCTGGTCGCGATCCGGTCGGTCGCGGGCGCAGACAGCGGGCTCGCGGACGAGTGCCTGCGTGCGGGGGAGTGGGTGGCCTCGGCGTTCCGGGCCGAGGGGTTCGCCGACGCCCACCTGGTCCCGACGGCGGACGGCAGCGCGGCGGTCGTCGGCACCCGGCCCTGTGCCGACCCGGACGCACCGACGGTGCTGCTCCATGCGCACTACGACGTGCAGCCGCCGTCGGACGGGGACGCGTGGCGGACCCCGCCGTTCACCCTGACCGAGGTCGGCGGACGCTGGTACGGGCGCGGTGCGGCCGACGGCAAGGGCAACATCCTCATGCACCTCACCGCGCTGCGGGCGCTCGGCGAGGAGGTGCCGGTGCACCTGAAGCTGGTGGTCGAGGGCTCGGCGGAACAGGGCACGGGCGGTCTCGAGGCCTTCGTCCCCGAGCATGCCGACCTCCTACGGGCCGATGCGGTCCTCGTGTGCGACACGGGCGACGCCGCCGTCGGGAAGCCCGCGCTCACCGTCAGCCTGCCGAGCATGGTGAACGCGGTGCTCACCGTCGAGGCGCTCGAGCGCGACCTGCACCCGGGGACGTTCGGCGGCGCCGCACCCGACGCACTCGCCGCCCTCGTCGCCATGCTCGCCTCGGTGCGCGACGAGCGCGGCACCACCACGGTCCGCGACCTGCCTGACGATCAGGTGTCGTCCGGGGCGCCGTACCCGCCGGAACGGTTGCGGTCCGACGCAGCTCCCGTGCGCGGCGTGGACCTGGTGGGGGACGGGACGATCGCGGACATGCTCTGGGCCCGTCGTGCCCTCACCGTGCTCGGCATCGACGGCCCGCCGGTCCCCGGGGCGGCCGCCGCGATCGTGCCGCGGGCGCGGGCCCGGCTGAACCTGCGCATCCCCCCGGGAGTCACGCCCCTGCAGGCGCAGCGGGCCCTCGTGGCCCACCTGCACGAGGTGGCCCCGTGGCGCGTGCGCATCGAGATCGAGACGGAGGCGGTCGGCGAGCCGTTCCGGGCGAGGACGGACGGCCCGACCCACCGCGCGATGCTCGAGGCGATGCGCGAGGCGTACGGGCGTACGCCGGAGCGGCTGGGCCGGGGCGGGGCGATCCCGCTGTGCACCGTCCTCGCCGACACCTACCCCGACGCGGAGATCCTGCTCGTCGGTGTGGAGGGGCCGCGCTCGCACGTTCACGCGCCCGACGAGAGCGTGCATCCGGGCGAGCTCCGCGACATGGCGCTGGTCGAGGCGTTGTTCCTGCGCGGCTACGGCGCGTCGGCGAGTGGCTGAGCGGACCCGTGGGCCCGGCCGGCGGCCAGCGCCGACCGCACCCGCGGCGGCCACGGGTTGGCAGTGGGGGAGTCCGGTGTCGCGTGCACGACGGTCGTCGACCCCGTCGCGGCGACCGTCGATCCGGCGCGGACCGCGAAGTCGTAGCGCATCGACGTGGTGCCGACGTGCCCGACGGTCAGGTCGATCTCGACGCGGTCGCCGAACCACAGCCGGGCGCGGAAGTCGGCCTCGAAGCGCACCCGCGGGATGCGGCCGAACAGGTCAGCCAGGCCGAGCCGTCCGAGCAGCTCGGCCTCGGCCGCCTCGACCCAGCGCAGCACGACGCCGTTGTAGTAGTGCCCCGACGCGTCGGTGTCGGACCACTCGACGGTCCGGCCGATCGTGACGGTCGGCCGGGTCGCCGCCGCGGTCACGCCGACACCGTCGGGTGGGGGTCGGACCGCGCGTAGTCGCCCCCGAGCAGCGCGCCACCGATGGGCGCGACCGCGGGCAGGTCGAGCGCGCGCAGCATCCGGTGCGTCGTCGCGACGGCCGCGGACAGCACGGGTTTGCCCAGCACGTCCTGGACCTCGTCGATCACGCCGAGCGAGGGCATCTGCACGCACGCGGACAGCACGACGGCGTCGGCGTCCGGCCGGTCGAGCTCCTTCGCGTAGGCGATCAGGTTCCGCGGGTCGAGTGCGGCGACGTCGAGGTTGCCGGGCACGCACAGCGCCCGGTGGTCGAGCACGGTGACGCCCTCGGCCTCGATGTAGCCGACGACGGTGCGGGTCAGCTCGGGCAGGTACGGCGCGATGAGCACGATCCGTTTCGCGTCGAGCACCCGCAGCCCGTCGACGAGCGCGCCCGCGCTGGTCACGACGGGTGCGGGTCCGCCGTTGTCGACGGTCCGCCGGTGCAGCCGGCGCTCCGACTCCCGGTGGTAGCCCGGCCCCATGCTCATGATCGCGACGAGGCAGGCGTACCCGAGGACGTCGACGCGCGCGTCGGAGAGCTCGACGGCGCAGCGGTCGGACTCGCCGTCCATCGCGGCCAGCTCGTCGGCGGTCACGCGGGTCATGCGCATCCGGCTGGAGTGGAACGTGAACCGCTCCGGCGCCACCGTCTCACGCGCCCGCAGCAGCGCCGGGATCTCGGTCTCCATCGTC
The DNA here is from genome assembly GCF_036984265.1 of Pseudonocardia sp. D17. NCBI lineage: Bacteria > Bacillati > Actinomycetota > Actinomycetes > Pseudonocardiales > Pseudonocardiaceae > Pseudonocardia > Pseudonocardia sp. D17. The sequence continues at coordinate 65,149 of NZ_BPRG01000050.1, forward strand.
ACGTTCGAGCTGGGGACGATCTGGCCGATCCGGAACGGGCGGGTCGTCGGGCCCGTCATCGCGCATCGACCACCGGGTTGCGCAGCGTCCCGATGCCCTCGACGGTCGCCTCGACGACGTCGCCGGGGCGCAGGAACTGCGGCGGGTTCTGGGCGGCGCCGACGCCCTGCGGCGAGCCGGTCGCGATGACGTCGCCGGGTTCGAGGGTCATGCCCGAGGAGATGTCGGCGATCAGCTCGGCGACGGTGAACAGCATGTGGGCGGTGTTGCCCTTCTGCTTCACCTCGCCGTTGACCTTCAGGCCCAGCGCGAGCGTCTGCGGGTCGGGCACCTCGTCGGCGGTGCGGACGGCGGGGCCGAACGGCGCGTAGGAGTCCTGGCCCTTGGAGAAGAACCACTGCCCGGAGCGGCGCTGGTCGCGCGCGGAGATGTCGTTGACGATCGAGTACCCGAACACGTGGGCGAGCGCGTCCTCGCGGGACACCTTGCGGGCGGTCCGCCCGATGACGACGGCCAGCTCGCACTCCCAGTCGAGCTGCTCGGTGAGGTCGCCGTCGTGCAGGATCGGCTCGCCCGGGCCGACGACGGCGGTCGCCGGCTTTCCGAACAGCACCGGCCGCGTCGGCAGCTCCTTGTGGGTGTCGAGGGCGCGGGCCGACTCGTCGACGTGCTCGACGTAGTTGAGCCCGACGCCGACGATCTTGCCGGGCCGGAACGGGGCGTGCAGTCGCACCGCGTCGCGGGGGACGCGGGGCCCGTCGAGAGCCGGGAGATCGGCGCCGAAGAGCGCAGGGATTCCCGTGACGCGCGCGGACAGGTCCACGACCTCGCCGCCGTCGAGGGCGCCGGGCCGGGCCGGCCCACCGTCGACGGAGAAGGTGACCAGGAGCATCGGAGGATCCCTTTCAGACGGCCTGGTGGCCGTCGTTGTCGGCGTAGGCCTCTTCGCGGTAGAAGCCCAGCGAGCGCATCACCGGGAAGTCGGTGAAGGAGAACAGGCACGCGTCGTCGGAGGTGCTGGCATTGGCGTGCTCGTGCCAGGACCACGACGGGATGGCGAAGATGTCGCCCTCGGTCCAGTCGTACCGGACCCCGTCGATGACGGTGTGCCCCGAGCCCTTGGCGGCGGTGTAGATCTGCGAGCCGACCTGGCGGTGGGCCATCGTGCGCTCGCCGGGACGCAGCATCTGCATGTGCGCGCTCATCGTCGGCATGACGGAACCGCCGGTCAGCGGGTTGGAGTACTCCATGATGATGCCGTCGTAGGGCGAGCCGTCGGAGGCCTTCGCCGCGTTCTGCAGCGCCTCGTAGGTGGGCTCCCACGGGTAGGCGGTCAGCGGTGAGTACGGCTTGTCCCACGTGTCGCCGACCGGGCGCAGCTGACCGGCGCCGTAGGTGAGCACCGAGGAGTTCGTGACGCCGTCCTGCTTCTGGTAGACGTCCGGGTGCACCTCGTAGAACGGCGCGTCCAGCGCGTTGACCAGCGGGATGTCGAGACCGTCCTGCCAGATCACGGCGCCCTCGGCCTCCAGGCCCTCGTTGCCGTGCTCGTGCCAGGTCCAGTTCGGGGTGATCGCGAAGTCGCGCGGGCCGACCTTGAGCTTCTGCCCGTCGACGATCGTCCACGCGCCCTCGCCCTCGAGCACGAACCGCAGCGCGGACGCCTGGTGGCGGTGCGCGGTCATCGACTCGCCGGGCGCCATGACCTGCAGGCCGGTGTAGAGCAGTCCGCAGGTGGCCGCGATGTCGCGGAGGTCGGGGTTGTAGAGCGCGACGACCCGCCGGCCAGCGTCGTCGCCGCTGACCAGGCCGAGCGCCTCCAGCACGAGCGGACGCAGGTCGGCGTAGCGCCACAGCATGGGGCGCGAGCGCGGCCTGGGGTACCAGGGCTCGATCTTGTTGGCGATCGTCCACAGCGCACCGGCCTCGAGGTCCTCGAGCCGCCGGTAGTAGGCCTCCAGCTCCGCGGTGTCGCGCACCCGGGCGCGCCCGAGGACGTCGTCACTCAGGTCGGTCATCACGCCTCCTCGTCTCTCGTCGCCCGACCAACATAGCGTCTTTTCGACGGCAGCAACAGATGCTAATGTTCTGCTCACTCAACCAGCGTCAGGAGTGAGGAATATGAGGATCGCCGTCGTGGGTGGAGGTCCGGGCGGCCTCTATCTCGCCGCGCTGGCGAAGCAGCTCGACCCGGGGCGCGAGGTCGTCGTCTTCGAGCGCAACGCGGTCGACGACACGTTCGGCTTCGGCGTCGTGTTCTCCGACGAGACGCTCGACGGGCTCGAGCAGGCCGACCCGGTGCTGTTCGCGGCGGTCTCGGCCCGGTTCGCGCGATGGTCCGACATCGACGTCGTGCACCGCGGCGAGACGGTCACCTCGGGTGGTCACGGGTTCTCCGCGATCAACCGGCGCGTGCTGCTGGAGCTGCTCGCCGGCCGCTGCGCCGACGTGGGGGTCGACCTGCGGTTCCGCACCGTCGCCCCGCCCGTCGAGGCGCTGCGCGCGGAGTACGACCTGGTCGTCGCCGCCGACGGGGCGCGCTCCGCGATCCGCACCGCGCAGGCCGACGTGTTCGGCCCCGACCTCGACGTCCGCAGCGCCCGTTACATGTGGCTCGGCACCGACCGGGTGCTCGACGCGTTCACCTTCGTCGCCAAGCAGACCCCGCACGGCACCCTGATGGTCCACGCGTACCCGTTCTCCGAGCACCGGTCGACGTTCATCGTCGAGACCGCCGAGAGCACCTGGCGCGCACTGGGTTTCGACGCGGTCGACGCCGACGCGCTGCCGCCGGGCGCCAACGACGAGGCGAGCATCGCCGCGCTCGCCGAGATGTTCCGCGAGGAGCTGGGCGGTGCCGCGCTCGTCGCGAACAACTCGAGATGGCTGCGGTTCACCACCGTCCGCAACCGCCGCTGGCACGACGGCAACCTCGTCCTGCTCGGCGACGCCGCGCACACCGCGCACTTCTCCATCGGCTCGGGCACGAAGCTCGCGATGGAGGACGCCCTCGCCCTGGCCGCATCGCTGCGCCGGCACGCCGACGTCGCGACCGCGCTCGCGGCCTACGAGGCCGAGCGCCGGCCCGTGGTCGAGTCGACGCAGCGGGCGGCGCAGGCGAGCCTGGAGTGGTTCGAGGACGTCGACCACGTGACCGGGCTCGACCCGCAGCAGTTCGCGTTCAACCTGCTCACCCGCAGCCGCCGCGTCACGTTCGACAACCTCGCGGTCCGCGACCCCGACTACGCCGCCCGCGTGCGCACCCACTTCGCGCCCGGCGCGCCGCCGCTGTTCCAGCCGTTCACGCTCCGGAACCTGGTGCTGCGCAACAGGATCGTCGCCGCACCCGTCACGGTCGACGCAGCCCGCGACGGGGTGCCGGGCGACGCCGAGATGCTCCTGCTGTCCGCCGCCGCCGTCGGGGGAGCGGGGCTGGTGCTCACCGGCGGCACCGCCGTCGCGCCCGATGGTCGTGCCTGCGCGGGGAGCAGTGGCCTCTGGTCCGAGCCGCACGTCGCGGCCTGGCGCGCGATCACCGACCGCATCCACGCGACGTCCGCCGCCCGTGTCGGCGTCCAGCTCACCCACGCGGGCCGGCGCGGCGTCGCGCCCGTCGCGCCGACGCCGGTCCCGTACGTTCCCGGGGACCCCGAGCCGGGGCCGGTCGACGAGGAGGCCGTCGTCGCCGCGTTCGCCGACGCCGCCCGCCGCGCCGCCGACGCCGGGTTCGACGTGCTCGAGCTGCACGCCGGCCACGGCCACCTGCTCTCGACGTACCTGTCGCCGCTCACGAACCCCGGCGACGTCGCTCACCGGCTGCGGTTCCCGCTGCGCGTCCTCGACGCCGTCCGCGCCGCCTGGGACGGCCCGCTGCTCGTGCGCGTCTCCGCGGCCGACCACGCGCTCGGCGGGCAGCCGATCGGCGACGCCGTCGAGATCGGTCGCGCGCTCGCCGCGCACGGCGCCGACGCCGTCGACGTCTCGTCGGGCGAGGTCGTGGCCCACGAGCGGCCGAACTACGGCCGCAGCTACCAGACCCCGCTGGCCGAGCGGATCCGCCACGACGCCGGCGTCCCCGTCGTCGCGGTCGGCGGCATCTCCACCGCCGACGACGCCAACTCGATCGTCCTGGCCGGCCGCGCCGACCTCGTCGCCGTCGGCCGCGCGATGCTGCACGACCCCGCGTGGGCCCTGCACGCCGCCGTCGCGCTGGGCTGGGACGAGGTCGAATGGCCCGCCCACCTGCGCGCCGGGGCCGCCCCGCCGCCGACCGCCCGGCGTGTCCCGCCGCGGCTCACGCTCACCGATCCCGAGCCCGTGCCGGTCCACCGGCGCTGGCGTCCGCTGCTCACCTCCGCGAAGGGCTGACCGCCATGCTGGAGCTGCCGCGTTTCACCGCCGCCGCCGTCCAGGCCGCACCCGTCTACCTCGACGCGGCGGCCACCGTCGCGAAGGCCGCCGACCTCGTCGCGGAGGCGGCGGGCCGCGGCGCGACGCTCGTCGCGTTCCCGGAGGCCTTCGTCCCGGGCTACCCGTACTGGAACTGGACCATGAACCCGGTGCAGGGCTCGCCGTGGTTCGAGCGGTTGTACCGCAACGCGATCGACGTCCCGGGGCCGGAGGTCGACACCCTGTGCGCGGCGGCCCGCCGGCACGGCGTCACCGTCGTCGTCGGGGTGAACGAGCGCGGCGCGCACAGCATGGGCGTCATCTACAACACGATGCTCACGATCTCCCACACCGGCGAGCTGATCGGCGTGCACCGCAAGCTGGTGCCGACGTGGGCCGAGAAGCTGACCTGGACCGGCGGCGACGGCAGCTCGCTGGTCGTGCACGACACCCCGGTCGGGCGCCTCGGCGTGCTGGCCTGCGGGGAGAACACCAACACCCTGGCCCGGTTCGCCCTGCTGGCCCAGGGTGAGCAGGTGCACGTCGCGTCCTACATCGCGCTGCCGGTCGCCCCCGAGGACTACGACATGGCCGACGCCATCGCCATCCGCACCGCCGCGCACGCGTTCGAGGGCAAGGTCTTCTCGGTGGTGTCGACGTCGGTCGTCTCCGACGAGATCGTCGACGCCGTCGCGGGCGACGACGAGGCCGTCCGCAAACAGCTGTCGCGCCCGCGCAACGCCCTGTCGGGCATCTTCGGCCCCGACGGGCGTCCGGTCGTCGAGCCGCTCGTCGACGACGAGGGCATCGTCTACGCCGAGATCGACCTGGCGCGCAGCATCCAGGCCAAGCAGATGCACGACATCATCGGCCACTACAACCGGTTCGACGTGCTCTCGCTGCACCTCGACGCGACACCGCGGGTCCCGCTCGTCGTGACGGGCCGGCCTCCGGTCGCGGCGACCGACGACGAGGCGGAGGTGGAGCGATGACCCCGCTCTCGCCCAGCGCCCACGTCGACACCTTCTGCCGCGACCGGCTCCCACCGGCGCAGCAGTGGCCCGAGTTCGTGTTCGACCTGCCCGACCTGCACTACCCGCAGCGGCTCAATGCCGCGACCGCCCTGCTCGACGCGGCCGTCGCCGGGCACGGTGCCGACCGGCCCTGCCTGCTCTCGGCCGACGAGACCTGGACCTACGGCGACGTGCTGGCCCGGGCCAACCGGATCGCGCACGTCCTCACCGCCGACCTCGGCGTCGTCCCCGGCAACCGGGTCCTGCTCCGTGGGCCCAACACCCCGTGGCTCGCGGCGTGCTGGCTCGCCGTCCTCAAGGCCGGGGCGGTCGCCGTCGCCACCATGCCGCTGCTGCGCCGCCACGAGCTCGACAAGATCGTCGCGACGGCCCGGCCCACCGTCGCGCTGTGCGACGAGCGCTTCCTCGACGAGCTGCCACCCGGCGTGCCCGCGGTGTCGTTCGGCCAGGACCTGCAGGCCCGCTGCGCGGCGCACCCCGCCACGTTCCCGGACGTCGCCACCGCCGCCGACGACGTCGCCCTGCTCGCGTTCACCTCCGGCACCACCGGGCGGCCCAAGGCGACGATGCACTTCCACCGCGACGTGCTCGCGATCGCGGACACCTTCTCCACGCACGTCCTGAAGCCCCGGCCCGACGACGTGTTCACCGGCACGCCACCGTTGGCGTTCACGTTCGGGCTCGGCGGGCTGCTCGTGTTCCCGCTGCGCGTGGGTGCGTCGGTGCTGCTGGTCGAACGCGCGACCCCCACCGAGCTGGCCCGGATCGCCGCCGAGCACGGCGTGACCGTCCTGTTCACCGCGCCGACGGCATACCGGGCGATCCTCGACGCCGGCGACGGGCACCTGCTCGCCGGAGTCCGGCGCGCGGTGTCGGCGGGGGAGGCGCTGCCCGCCGATGTCGCCGTCCGCTACCGCGAGGCCGTCGGGCGGCCCCTGATCGACGGCATCGGCGGCACCGAGATGCTGCACGTCTTCATCTCCGCGGCCGACGACGACGCCCGCCCCGGCGCGACCGGCCGCGCCGTCCCGGGCTTCCGTGCCGAGGTGCACGACGTCGACGGCCGGCCGGTGCCCGACGGCACCCCCGGCCTGCTGGCGGTGAAGGGCCCCACCGGCTGCCGCTACCTCGACGACCCGCGACAGACCGGCTACGTCCGCGACGGCTGGAACCTCACCGGCGATGTCTACGTGCGCGACCCCGACGGCTGGTTCCACTACGTCGCGCGGTCCGACGACATGATCGTCTCCTCCGGCTACAACATCGCCGGGCCGGAGGTCGAGGAGCTGCTGCTCACGCACCCCGACGTCGTGGAGTCCGGCGTCGTGGGCGCTCCCGACGCCGAGCGCGGTGCGCTCGTCACCGCGTTCGTCGTCCTCCGCGACGGCGTCGAGCCCGGTCCGGCGACCGCCAGGACGCTGCAGGACCACGTCAAGCGTGTCGGAGCGCCGTACAAGTACCCGCGCCGGGTCGAGTTCGTCGACGCCCTGCCGCGCAACGCGTCGGGCAAGTTGCTGCGGGCCGTGCTGCGCGAGCGGGCCGCCGACCCTGCGGTCGCGGTGCCGGTACCCGCTACGCCGCAGGACGCTCGAGGTCTCCCGTCCACGACTGCGGGTCGCTAGCCTTCGGAGCTTCCCGGCCGGGCCGGGGACCCGAGGAGGAGCGGTGCAGGGCTGGGAGATCCGTCTCGACACGCGCGACGTCGACCTCGCGCGCGCCCAGGTCGCCCGCTCGTACTGTCCGCATGCGCTCGCGCCCACGAGGGGCGCGTTCCGCGCGCGGCACGCCGAGGCCGGCTCCGCCGACGTCGGCGTGTTCTCGCTGTCCTACGGCGAGGGCGCGGTGCGGGTGCGTCCGGAGCCCTTCGGCGACTTCGTCCTGCTGTCCCGTCCGCTCGCCGGGACGCTCGCGGTCCGTGGCCGGGCGGGGGAGTGCCGCGCCGTCCCGGGGCGGACCGTCGCGCTCGATCCGCACACCGCGCACGATCTCGACTTCGGGCCGGGCTGCCGGCTGCTGACGATCAAGCTGCCGACGACGCTCGTCGCACGCGCGGGCGCCGCCTCGGGGCGGGCCGGCGACGTGCGCACCGGGCCGGCGACCGATCCGCGGCCGTGGGACGCCATCATGCGGCTGCTGCTCGCCGACGTCGTCCCGCAGGGGCTGCTCGACACCCCGTTCGGCGCCTCGGTCGCCCAGCTCGCCGCCGTGGCCGCGCTGGACTCCTTCGGGGCCGCACCGGCTCCCGAACGCCGCCGGGCCGCCGCGGCCGACGTCGTGCGCCGGGCGTGCGACTACGTCGACGCCCACGCGGGCGACGGGATCGGGCTGCTCGACATCGCCGACGCGGCCGGCGTGGCGCCCCGGACCCTGCAGGACCACTTCCGCGACCGGCTCGGCACGAGTCCCACCGCGCACCTGCGCCGGGTCCGGCTGGAACGGGCGCGCGCCGACCTCCTCGCGGGCGACGGGGAGACCGTCGTCGCGGTTGCGTCGCGCTGGGGATTCGGCCACCTCGGGCGCTTCGCCGCGGAGTACCGCCGTGCGTTCGGCCGCTCACCCTCCGACGACCTGCGGCGCGGCTGACGACCCTGTGAGCGGCGATGGTCGCTGTAGCGGCCTGCTGTAGCGGCCATCGCCGCTCACGACCGCGTGATGCGGCCACGTCGCGCTCGCCGGACAAGCCGAGGGACGAGCCGCGCCTAGCGTCGCCGGACATCTCACACACGGAGGCCCAGCGCATGAGCACCTACGTCCTCGTCCACGGTTCCTGGCACGACGGCGACATGTGGAAGCCGGTCGCGACCCACCTGGCCGGCATGGGCCACGACGTGCACACCCCGACCGTCGCCGGGCACGGCGTCGGCGTGCCCAAGAACGTCGACCACGACGACTGCGTCGCCTCGATCGTCGACCACATCGTCGGCGCCGACCTGCGCGACGTGATCCTGCTGGGCCACAGCTTCGGGGGCACCGTCATCGCCCGCGTCGCCGAGGAGATCCCCGACCGGCTGCGCCGGATGATCTTCTGGAACGCATTCGTCCCCGCGCCGGGCAACAGCCTGCTCGACGAGGTGCCGCCGCACTACCGCGCCCTGTTCGACCAGCTGGCCGCCTCGAGCGACGACGACACCGTGGCGATGCCGTTCCCGGTCTGGCGCGAGGCGTTCATCCAGGACGCGGACGCCGAGCTCGCCGCCGCGACCCACGCCCGGCTGTCGACCGAGCCCTACCAGCCGTTCCGCGACAAGCTGGACCTCAGCCGCTTCTATGCCTCGGACGTCCCGAAGAGCTACATCAACGCCACCGAGGACACCGCGCTGCCGCCCGGCGAGTGGGGCTGGCACCCGCGCATGTCCGGTCGGCTCGGGATGTACCGGCTGGTGCAGCTCGCCGGCAGCCATGAGGTCATGTTCACCGCGCCGGAGCGGCTCGCGGTCGCCATCGACGCCGCCGGCCGGGACTGAGCGCCGGCGCGCCGCCGGGGCCGGTCAGCCCGCGCGGGAGGCGGGGAGCGACCGGGCCGGCGCCTCGGCCGGGCCGAGCATCGCCTCGACGTGCCGCGCGGCGGGCTCGCGCAGCCGGGCGGACAACGCGCTGAACAGCTCCTGGGCCCGTCGGCCGTTCCAGTCCGCGGGCAGCAGCTCCAGCGGGAGTCCCGGGTCGGCGTAGGGCAGCCGGCGCCAGGCGGTCAGCATGTCGACGAGGTCGACGAAGGCGCGCGCGTCGTCGCCCGTGCCGTCGAGCCAGCGGGCGCCGACCGGCTCGAAGCGGTCGAGGAAGTCGGCGTAGAGCGCCTGCAGACCATCGAGGTCCCACCACGACGCCACCAGCTCGGACAGGTCGCCACCGGCGACGTGCGGCCCGGTGAAGACCTGGGTGAACCCGGCGAGCCCCGCCCGCTCGAGCGTCTCGACCGTCGCGTCCCGCAGATGGCTCGGCGCGATCCAGGTGCCGGGCGACACGGTGCCGAAGCCGAGCCTCGTCAGGGTCGAGCGGAGCTGGTGGCGCTTGGCCCGCTCGGTGTCCGGGACGGAGAAGACGACGAGCAGCCAGCCGTCGTCGGCGGCGCCGCGGGTGTGCCCGAAAATGCGCACGTCGCCCTCGGCGAGCAGGCCGTAGGCGTCGGCCGACAGCGCGTACCCCGCGGCGTCGGCCCGGCGCTGGGCGTCGACGAGCCCGCGCCGCTTGAGCCGGTGGATGGCCGAGCGGACGGCCTGCACGTTGACACCCATCTCGCCCAGCAGCCGGACGAGGCCCGCGATCGGCAGCCAGCCGCCCCGCTCGCGTGCGTACAGGCCGTACACGGTCAGGATCAGGCGACCGGGTTGGCCCGCGGCACCTCCGCCGTCCTCGTCGTCGATCGCCACGTCGTCACCCTAACCGGCCGCGGTCCGCGCACCGCTCGGGACGCGGCGCGTGCCACGGCCGTCGCATGGGCCCCGCCGGAGCGTGTCGCTCGGTGAACACCCGTACTCGCCGCGATGCTCGTCGGCCTGCCACGGTCGCGACGGTTGTCGGCCGAGCTCTGCCGGACGAGCTCGGCGTGGGCGCGATGCACCCGGGCGCGTCCGGACCTGCGCCGAGCGCCATGTGCCCCTCCGAGCCGTTCCCGCCGCGCGTGATCCGCGCCGCGACACGTAGATCGCGCCGGCATGTCCGCTCCCACCTTCGCGCCGCCGACGGTCAGTGCTGCCCTGGCCCGCACGCTCCTCGACACCGCGGTCGCCGCGTCCGAGGTGCACGGCCAGGCGAGCGCCATCGCGGTCGTCGACAACTCCGGCGTGCTGAAGGGCTTCGTCCGGAGGGACGGCGCCGCGCTGCTCACCGTCCAGATCGCGCAGGACAAGGCCTACACCGCCGCGTCGTTCGGACTGGCCACGCACGAGTGGCACGACTTCATCAAGGATGACGCCCCGCTGGCGGACGGCATCGCCCACACCTCGCGCCTGGTCGTCTTCGGGGGTGGCTATCCGATCAGGGTCGGCGGCGCCGTCGTCGGCGGTATCGGGGTGTCGGGCGGGCACTACTCCGACGACATGAAGATCGCGACGGCCGCGCTCGCGGACGCGGGATACCCCGCCTGACCGCCGACGGCCGCGCCGCCGACGGTTGCTCAGGTGGCCGGTCGGCGAGGCCGGACGACCCGGCCCGATCACCGAGCGGGGTTCGGACTCGCCCGGACGGGTACTCCGGCTCGTCGAGGAGGAGGGCGGGATGTCGGTGGCGACACGCGGCGGTGGCCATGTGCAGCGGTCGGGCGGAGGTGGGTCGAGCGGGCTGGCCGACGTCGTCGAGCTGATCCTGGACAAGGGCCTGGTGATCGACGTCTTCGTCCGGGTGTCGATCGTCGGGATCGAGCTGCTGACGATCGACGCACGCATCGTCGTCGCCAGTGTGGACACGTTCCTGCGGTTCGCGGAGGCGACGAACCGGCTCGACCTGTACAGCAAGGAGAAGCGCGGCACCGACCTGCCGGAAATCCTGCAGAAGACCACCGAGAAGGCGATGCGCTGACGACGGCGGGGCCGCGCTCAGGTCGTGGCCACGCGCCGGCTGATCGCTCGATGTCCTGCTCGACGTCCTCGTCCTCGTCCTCGCTCACGCCACGCCGCGGCCGGTGTTGCGGACGTGGATGAGGGCGACGTCGTCGTCGTGGGCGCCGCCGGTCAGCTCCGCGACCAGCCCGTCGCACAGCTCGGCGGTGACCGGGCGTGGCAGCGCCGCGACGGCGCTGCGCAACCACCCCATGCCGACGGTGAGGTCGCGCGTCCGACTCTCGACGAGCCCGTCGGTGTAGAGCAGCAGTTCGTCGCCGATGCCGAACCGGATGGTGCGTTCGGGGAACGACGCGCCGACGCCGAGCGGCTGGCCGAGCGCCTCGCCGAACTCCGTGAGCGTGCCGTCGACGTGCCGGAGGAGCGCGGGGAGGTGCCCGGCGTTGGCGTAGCGCAGTGTGCCGTCGGCGGAGTGCACGGCGTAGAAGCAGGTCACGAACGTGCTTGCGGTGAACGCCGACAGGACGGCCGACGTCTGGTGCAGCACCCGGGAGGGCGGCAGGCCGAGCACCGCGTAGCAGCGGACCGCGGTCCGGGCCTGGCCCATGACGGTCGCGGCGGTGACCCCGTGCCCGACCACGTCGCCGATCACGAACGCGGTCGCATCCCCGGGCAGCGGGATGACGTCGAACCAGTCCCCGCCGATCTTCGACCCGGTGGCGGCGGGCAGGTAGCGGGTGACGATCTCCAGGCCCGCGACCGGGGGCGCCTCGGGCAGCATGCTGCGGGACAGCTCGCGGGCGAGGTTGCGTTCCCGTTCGAAGAGCCGCGAGTTGTCCAGCGCGATGGCCGAGTAGCCGGCGATGCCCTCCGCCAGGTACTCGTGCCGGTCGGTGAACCGGCCCGGTTCGGGATGGCCGAAGAAGAAGCCGCCGAGCACCTCGCCGCTGGTCGGGGAGATCACCGGGACCGCGAGGTAGCTGCGCACCGGCAGGTGCCCCTCGGGCATGCCGTGGTAGGGTGCGTTGCGCCCGAAACGCGGGTCGACGGTGATGTCCGGGCTGCGGACGGTGCCCTCGCCGTCGAAGGTCGGGGCGAAGACGGCGGTGTTGCGCGGCATCGGGAAGCGCTCGAACGCCTCCCGGGGCGCCCCGGAGAGCGTGTAGAGGGTGTAGGACTCGCCGAACTGGTCGACGAGGTTGTAGAAGAACGCCCCGAACGCGGCCCCGACGGCGGTGGTGGCGGCGTCGGTGGCGTCCTGCACGACCCGGTCGAGATCGAGCTGTGCGGTGAGCCGGCGGCCCACCGAGTTGAGCGCGTCGATCACCGCGGCCTCGGCGCGCAGGACGTCGACGGTGTGCTGCACCGCCGCGGTCCCCGCCGCGAAGGCCTCGAGGACACGCCGGTGTCCCTCGCCGACGTCGGTCCGGGCGACCAGCGCGACCGCACCCCCGGGCGGCGGCCCGGCGCCGTCGTCGCCGGCGAGACCGGCCTCGGCGGTCACGACGACGCCTGCGGTCGCTCCCCGGACCAGTGCGGCGAGTACGTCGGGATCGGGGACGAACACCATGGGCGACGCGCCGTCGCAGGGGCACAGCAACGACCGTTGTGCGGCCGTGAGCACGACGCGTTCGACCGGGACGGGTCGTCCGTCCGGGCCCGTCAGCAGCGCCGCCAGCGAGCTGAGCGCGGCCGGGCGGGGCATCGGTCAGGCCTCCGCGAGCGCGTCGTGCAGCGTCGAACGGATCTCGAGCTCGTCGGTGAGCCTGGTCAGCTCCAGCGGACGCAGCAACAGCGGGCCCGCCGCGACGATCCGGACGGTCACACCGGCGCCCGCCGTCCGGTGGGCGCGGACGAGCTCCGCCATCCCGACGGAGGCGAGGAACGTGCTCGCGCTCAGGTCGATCACCAGCGTCGCCGGCCGCAGCCGGACCGCCCGCAGTACCTCCCGCCGCAGCCGCGGAGCGAGGGAGAGGTCGAGCGGACCGGTCACGACCAGCACCACGCCCCCGGGGACCTCGTGGAGCCGCACCGAGCCCGACGGCTCATTGCCGAACGGTCCACGGTCGGGCTCGGTCATGGGCGACATCCTCGCACCCGCGAGGCCCTGCGGAACCCGTCCAGGACCACGTTCCTGGGCGGATAGCCGACCGGTCCCGCCGGGTCACGCCGCCGGGTGGCCCCGTCCGCCGCGGTCGTCGCCGAGCAGCGCCTCGATCGCCCCGACGAACACCCGCCACCGCTGGACGCGGCTCGCCAGGATCCGGGCCCCGACGGCGGTCACCCGGTACCGGCGGTCGGCGCCGCGGCGCACCAGACGGTTGCGTTCGAGATGCCCCAGCCTGCGGATGACCTGCTCGCGGGCCGGGACGATCCGGCCCGCCGCGCGCGTCGTCCCCAGGTCGAGCAACGCGGCCCGGGTCCGCGGCCCCTGTTCGAGCACCGCGAGCAGGATCATGTCCACCTGGTGGGCGTCACGGACGACGATCGGTCGCGTCCGGCGGCGCGGGGCGGCGGGGTGGTCGGCACGGCCCGGACGTCGGTCGCTCTGCCGGACCGCGGGCGCCGGATCGTCCGCCTCTCCGTGGGACGACCGTCGGGTCGGGCCGCCGCGGTCGACGCGCGACCGGTCGGGCTCCGCTGCCGCGCGACGGCCCCCGTCGGCGGCGTGGCCACGTCCGTCCCGGGATGCCGCACGGGGCTGGGAGTGGTCGTCGGACGCCGTGCCGGTCGGGCGTGGCGGCCGGGCCCGGGTCCGGGACGCCGCGGCCGGTCCGAACGCCGAGGCCAAGCCGTCTCCCGTCGTCGTGTCGCGTCGGGTCACCGGTGCTCCTTCCCACGTCCGGCCGGCTCGGGTGGTTCGGCCTCCTCCGCCGCCTGCAGCGCGGTCAGGATCTCCACGCCGAGCGCGCGGTAGTCGCCGGCGACGTTCGCCGCGGTCGCGGCGACACGCGGCGTCCGGGTGCCGGCGCGCAACGACTCCCACCACACCGGCTGGTGCGCGACCTCGATCTCCAGCTCGTGGGCCAGTTTGCCGAGCCTGCGGGCGTCCTGGGCGGTGCGTTCGGCGTGCCGGATGGTCGTGCGGAACCGCGGCGAGTCGTCGCCGAACGCCCGGTCGATCGCCGCGTTGGCCTCCGCGTGGATGGCCCGGGAGCGGCTGCCCGTGCCGAACAGGACGACACCGAGCAGCCCGAGCTGTGGGTTGATCTCGCGAGCCAGCACGAACCGCTCGGCGACCAGCCCGATCCCGACGAGGCCCCCGACGTCGGTCTTCGTCGGCATCAGGACCCACCGAGCCGCCGCGAGGGCGAGATCGGACAAGATCGTCGACTCGGGAGGGCAGTCGATGAAGACGATCTCGTAGTCCCCGGCCACTGGCGCGAGGACGTCGCCGAGCACGGTGAACGCCTCCCGCCCGTGGTGCTGGAGCCGCGAGACCATCACCGGGGTGAGGTCCTCGAGTCGCGCACCGCCGCAGACGACGTCGAGCTGCGGCCGGACGTCGCGCAACGGCCGCACCGGAGTCCCCCCGATCACCGCCGCCAGCAGCCCGGCGCCCTGGTCGTCGTCGGGGGAGTCGCGGTAGCCGAGGTCGTCGGAGAGGTTCGCCTGGCGGTTGAGGTCCACGAGCAGGCAGCGGTAGCCCGCCGCGGCGAACTGGCCCCCCAGGTTCGCGGCGAGCGAGGTCTTGCCGACCCCGCCCTTGTCGTTGACGACGGCGACGACCCGCGACAGCGCCGCCCCACGGTCGCGCCCGTCCATCTCCGCCTCCCTGCGCGCGGCCGCGTCCGGCCGCCTGGCCCGCCCGTGCCTCATCGCTGCGCGCGGCCCCGCCGCCCGGTGCCGCGCGCCGCGCGCGCCCGCGTGTCCTGCTCGTCCGCGGCGGTCTCCGGCGGGCCCGCCTCGCGGGTGGCCTTCCGGCGTGGTGGCGGCGTGCGGGCGCCGGCGTCGGCGTCACCCGACGCCCGGGTGCGTTCGCCGGCCGCCTTGCGACCTCCCGGATCGTGACGTCCCGCGTCCCGGCGTCCCGCCTCCCGGGTTCCTGCGTCGCGCTGGCCCGCGTCGCCCGGCCGCTCGCGGCGGGAGCCGGCGCGCACCGCCCGGCCGGAATCGTCGCGGCGCGATGAGGACCGGTCCGACCGCCGTGGCTCGGTGTCCTCCTCAGGCGCGCGCCGGCGTGCTCCCGTCGCGCGGCGAGGGCGGCGTTCGGTCGCCACCTCGGTGCCTCCGCCGGACGTACGTCGTCGGGGTCGGAGGAGCCCCTCGAGGCGGGTGCCCGCGGGCTGATGCTCGCCCTCGTCGGTCTCCTGGTCCGGGTCGTCGACCGTCTGCCCGCCGGGGTCGGTCTCCTCGTCGGAGTCGGTCAGCTCGACGTCCTCGTCCTCGTCCTCGTCCTCGTCCTCGTCAGAGTCTTCGTCGGAGTCTTCGTCGTCCGAGTCCTCCTCGTCGGAGTCCTCCGCGTCCGCCACGTCCGCGGTCTCGTCGGCGGGCTCGTCGCTCTCGTCGTCGGCGGCGTCGGCCCCGTCGTCGTCGGGCTCGTCGATCTCGTCCTCGGTGTCGTCGTCCTCGGTGTCGTCGTCCTCGGTGTCGTCGTCCTCGGTGTCGTCGTCCTCGGTGTGGTCGTCCTCGGTGTGGTCGTCCTCGGTCCCGTCGAACTCGTCGTCGTCCGGGGAGGAGGCGTCCTCGGTGTCGTCGTCCGTCTCGGTCCCGACGGAGCCGGTGTCGTCGGCGCCGTCGACAGGCTCCTCGTCCTCGTCCCAATCCTCGGCGGCCTCGTCGTCCTCGTCGTCGGCGGCCTCGTCGTCGGCCGCCTCGTCGTCCTCGTCGGCCGCGTCCGAGTCCGGGCCGCCCGAGCCGGTGATCCCGGAACCGGACTCGTCGGTCTCGGCGTCGTCGGAGGCGTCGTCGGAGTCCCGGTCGGTCGCGGCCGTCTCGCCGGTCCGGGAGTCGTCGGAGGGTGCGGTGACGTCGGCGCGCCCGGACGTCTCCGCGGACTGCTCCTCGTCGGCGGCGGTGTCCTCGACGCGGATCTGCACGTCGACCCTGCGCGTCCCGATCATGAAGTAGCCGCTGAAGTTCGCCAGCTCGGCCGGTGATCGCTCGTTCATGATCCGCTCCTCCGTCGACGGTCGCGCTCGCGCCCTGCTTTCCCCACCGTCGGCGGCCCAAGCGGTCGGGAGCGCCGCGAGACCCGCCGGACCGAGAGGTTGCGCTGGTCGGCGGGACGGGGACACCCGGACGCGCACCCCGGCCTGCGCCGGTCGGACCTCGGGTGGCGACCGGGAGCGACATCGACTCGTCCCGCCGGGCACTGCGTGTGACGACAACGCGCCCACGATCGTGTTTCCGACTGTCGTGGGCGGGCAATGTCATCGACGGACGGCGCTGCTCCCCGGCGCCTGCCACCCACCGACGGCGGGCGCGCACGCGGCCCGCCCCGACCGCGAACGGAACCCGACGCGATGACCGCCACGGTCCACGGAACCGATCTCGGAGACCAACCCGCGTGGGGCCCGGAGCTGCCGGGACGGTATCGACTCGGCGGACTGGTCGGCGTCGGCGGGACGGCAAGCGTCTACCGGGCGACGGACGTCTCCACCGGCACCGAGGTCGCCGTCAAGGTGCTGCATGCGACGTCGGACCCGACCGTCGCCGCCCGGTTCGCGGGCGAGGTGAGGCTGCTGCGCGGTCTGCACCATCCCGGACTCGCCCGGATCGTCGACGCCGGTCTCGCCGGCCCGCACCCCTTCCTGGTCACGCGGTTCGTCGACGGCGAGACCCTGCAGACCACGATCCGCCGCGGGCCGATGGACGTGAGCGAGGTGACCGCCCTCGGGGCACGGCTGGCCTCGACGTTGGCCCACGTCCACGCGCACGGGGTCGTCCATCGCGACGTCAAACCCGCCAACATCCTTCTCGACGGCACCGGACGCCCGTTCCTCACCGACTTCGGGGTCTCCCGGCTCGTCGAGGCGACCCAGCTGACCGAGACGGGCGCCACCGTCGGGACACCCGCCTACATGGCTCCGGAGCAGGTGCGCGGCAGCCGCGTCGGTCCGGCAGCCGACGTCTACGCGCTGGGTCTGGTCCTGCTCGAGGCGCTCACCGGGCGACGGGAGTACCCGGGCGGGCTGGTCGAGTCGGCCGTCGCCCGGCTCCACCGGAGCCCACGGGTGCCGGCCGAGCTTCCCACCGGCCTCGCCGCGCTGCTGCGCCGGATGACCGCCGACGACCCGGACCGTCGCCCGGACGCCGGCACCGTCGCGACCCGGCTCGCCGGCCGGGACGCCGCGGCGGCGGCCCGGGGTCGTCGTGTGGCGCGCGTGCTCGCGGCGGCGGTGGCGCTCGGCGTCGTCGGACTGGGTGTCAGCCGGGTGCCGGACCTGGTAAGGGCCGACGCCGTCGTCGCCGACACCCCGGCCGTGCTGGATGCGCCCGCGGAGGCGGGCCCGGATCCGTCCACGGACGGCGGGTCCCGCGTGGTCGTGGCCGAGCGGACCCGGGCCTCGTCGGCGGGTCGCGCCGGTCCCGCGGCCGCGGCCGGCACCGAGCCGCCCGCGACGCCGGCGGCCGGGACCACGCCGGACGCGGGCACGACCGGGACACTCGACGACGATGCTGCTGACGGTGCGGCGCGCGACGCCGCAGCCCGCGACTCCGCGGCGAACGACAGGCCCCGCGACGCCGCAGCCGGCGACAGTGTCCGCGACGCCGACGCGGGAGCTGCGACGACGCCGACCACGGCGGCGAAGTCGAACAACGGCAAGGCCAAGGGACACGACAAGGGGCGCGGCAACGGCCGCTCGTGACGCCCGACGAAGCCCGGGCCGCCCGCACACGACGGGGCCCGGGCTTCACCGTTCACGAGGACGAGCGGGTGTCCTCCTTGTCGGACAGCCGAGGACTCCGACCAGCAGGAACACCACCCCCATCAGCCCGGCGGCGGTGCGGACCGGTCGGCCGGTGGCGGTCTCGGCGGATCGGGCTGTGCTCATCGTGATGGCTCCGTCGTCGAGGTGGACCGTGTGGTCGCGGACGGGTCGTCGGGCCGGTTGAGGCGGGTGACGAGCAACCCGGGGGTCGTGACGGTGACGGTCAGGCCGGGGTGGTGCAGCAGGCCGAACGGCTCGAACCCGCGGACCGGCCGGCGGAACCGGATGCAGACACCGCCACGGGTGTCGCTGCCGAACGTCAGACCGAGGTCGGCGAGCGAGAGGCGCGGGCCGAGAACCGTGACGGCGTTCAGCGGACCGGTCGGTTCGGCCGAGAAGACGTTGACCAGCGGCGTGCGGACCCGCCACGGCCCGAAGCGGACGTCGAGCAGGTCGTGCGTGACGGCGACCCACGCCGTCGCCGGTCGGACGCCGAGCGCGGCCAGCATTGGGCGGGCCACGGCGGCGAACGAGAAGTCGTACCGCGTCTCCGGCGTCAGGATCGGCGAGTGCAGCCGGCCGGACAGCGCGATCACGGTCCGCGCCACGCGCGCGGCGCTGCGCTCATGCGTTGCTCCTCGTTCCGGTTCGGGGATGCTCGGGCTCCAGGGACGCCGGCGCCCTGCTGCTCGACCAGCGCGGAGGCCGGCCGGCCGACGATGTCGGCTGCCCCGTCGTGGGCGGCCGAAACCGGTCGCACCGCGAAACCGGGCACGACGCCCCGTGGCCGCGGCGCCGGCGCGGCCACCCGCGACGGGCCGCGGGGAGCACCGGCGCGTAATACCGTGCGGCCATGCAGCTCGACGGGGCGTGGGCCCGGGCGTGGGCGGGCGCCCTCGCGCACCTGATCGACTCGGCGCACCTGGCGACGGGTGCCGACCTCTCGCGGACGGTCGACCGCTCGGTGGGCCCACTCGGCCTGTCCGCCGAGGTGCTGATGGTGGACCTGGCCCAGCAGGTCCTCATGCCCGTCCGGCAGGAGCCGGTCGTGGGGGTGGACGTCGAGGGGACCCTCGCCGGGAGGGCCTACCAGTACGGCGAGATCGTCCGGGACGACGACCGCGGCGCGCCGCAGCTATGGGTCCCGGTGCTCGACGGGACCGACCGGGTCGGCGTGCTGCGGGTCGGCCTGCCCGGCCCCCGGCCGTCCTGGTTCCCCGACGACGACGCCCTCGACGACGAGCTCTGGACCCTCGCGGGGCTCGTCGGCCACATCGTGATGTCCAAGCTCGTCCACAGTGACCGGCTCCGGCGCCTGCGCAGCAACGGCCTGCTCTCGCCGGGATCGGAGCTGCTCTGGCAGCTCGTCCCGCCACGCACGTTCGCGACCGAGCACGTCGTGGTCTCGGCGATCCTCGAGCCCCACGACACGGTGGTCGGCGACGCCTACGACTACAGCGTCGACGGGGACGTGGTCACCCTCGCCGTGTTCGACTCGTCGGGACACGACATCCGGGCCGGGGTGACGAGCGCCTTGGCGTTGACGGCGGTCCGCAACGCTCGGCTGTCGGGGCGGCACGACCTCGTGGAGGTCGCGGCCCACGCCGATGCGGTCATCGCCGACCAGCCACGCCCGATGCAGTTCTCCACCGCGGTGCTCGCCCGCCTCGACACCGCCGGCGGAGCGTTGGACTACCTGCTGGCCGGTCATCCGCCACCGCTGCTCGTCCGGGACGGGCGCGTGGTGAAGGAGCTGACGGCGGTGCCCCGCCCGCCCCTGGGGGTGACCGGTCCGGACGTCGGCCCGGCGCACACCGCGCGTGAGCAGCTGGAGCCGGGGGACCGGTTGCTGCTGTACACCGACGGCGTGACCGAGGCACGCGACGGCAACGGCGAGTTCTTCGGGGAACGACGGCTCGTCGAGCTCACCGAGCAGGCCGCCGCCGCCGACCTGTCCGCGCCGGAGACCCTGCGCCGGTTGCGGACCGCGGTGATGCGCCACCAGGCGGGGCGGCTCCAGGACGACGCGACGCTCCTCCTCGTCGACTGGGCCTCGGACCGGCACCTGCGGATGTTCCCGGCCGGCCGACCGTCGCGCTGACCCGTGGTGTCGGGCGCGCGAGGGGTCCGAGGAGGCGGCGTGCCCGTGAGTGGCGATGGTCGCCGTGGCGACCATCGCCACTCACGACCCGGGTACGGGTCGCGAGCACGAGGGCGCGCGTCCGGCGCGCGCTCAGCCGTGGCGACGGCGGGCCCTCGCCCCGCCCGCGACCGCGAGCCCGACGGCCAGCGCGGCCGCCGTCCCGGCCGCGCGCCGGCGCCGTTCCCGTCGGTGCCCGTCCCGGCCGCCGTGCACCTGCTGCGGCCGGTCGGGAGGTGCGTAGAGCGCGCCAGCGCTCGCGGGGGCCGACTCGTCGGAGCTCTGCACGTAGTGCCGGACCTCCGTGGCGAACAGCCGCTCGGCGCTCTCGGGCCACACCTTGTGCTGCACCAGCAGCAGTCGCGCGAGCAGCCGCCGGCGACGACCCCGCGCCGCGGCACCCGCAGCTGGTCGACGACGATCCGGGCGACGCGCTCGGGGGTGTAGGTCGGCGGGGACAGCCGCAACCGGGTGCCGGTGCAGTTGCCCGCGTCCCGCCAGATCGGGGTGTCGATCGCGGCGGGCAGCACCGTCGCGACCCGGACCCCCGACGCGCCGGAGGTCCGCAACTCCTGGCGCAGCGAGACGCCCAGCGCCCGCACACCGAACTTCGCCATCGAGTAGGCCGCGCCGTACGGGAGCGCGATGACGCCGAGGACCGACGACACGTTGACGATCACCCCGTGGCCGCGCTCGAGCATGTGCGGCAGTACCGCGCGGCAGCCGTGGACGTAGCCCATGAGGTCGACGTCGAGGACGCGCCGGACGTCGGCGAGCGGCACGTCGAGGAACGCGCCGAACTGGACGTGGACCGGCACCGTCACTCGCGGGCGGAGCACCTCGACGAGATCGGCCCCTGGCGTGCGTCCATCGTGAGCAGCAGGCCGGCGATCCGCGTGCCGCCGAGGTGCGCGACGGCACGTCGGGTCGACGAGGTCCCCCATGACCGGTGGCAGGGCCCGCTGCGCTGGTCCGGGCCCGTGGCGGCCGGGCACGGCGGTCACGCGCAGCACCGTCGCCCCTCCCGGCTCGACCGCCCGGCCGACGTCAGGCCGAACCGGCCGCGGCGAGGTCGGGGACGGGCCCGCGCTGCCGCGGGACCCTGGTCTCGTGGCGTGCCTGCGGCCGGAGCCCGGCTCCGCGGTGTCGTTGCGACGCGCCGGCCAGTGCCTCGGCGACGGCGGCCAAGGGACCTGGGCCGTCGAGCAGGTCCAGGTGCCCGCCCTCCACCGTCACGTTCCGGGCGGCGGCGTCGACCGATGCGCGCCACGGGACCACCCGGTCGCCATGGCTGTGGATCGAGGTGAACGGAACCGGCACCGCGGCGCGGACCGTCCGCCGGAACTCGGCACAGCACGATCCGTACAGGCACTCGAACCGCGCGACGTCCGGCACCCCGAGCGTGCCGGCCGTGCTCATGAACGTCCCGAGGACCAGCCCGACCAGCCCCAGACGGCGCAGGTCGAACGGGGTGCCCAGGGTGACCAGCGACCGCGCGGGCGCCCCGGCGGCGACGGCGGCGCGGGCGAACAGGCCGCCCCGGCTGTGCGCGACCAGGTGCACGCCGGCACCCCGGTCGACGCGCGTGATCGTGTCGAGGAGCGCGTCGGTGCTGCGGGCGCCGCAGGCCGTCCCGATGCCCGCGGTGTGGGGTGTGACGTCGTACCCGAGCGAGCCGAGCCAGTCGCAGAGCGGCGTCAGCCCGGCGGCGACGGTGCCCACCCCGCCGACGACGACCACCGGGCCGTGGCCCCGCCAGCGCCGGGCGACGTCGTCGGCGGGCGTGGCCGTACCCCGCCACAGGGTCCGCACCCCCGCGATGCGGCCGAGGACGGTGGCGAGCGCCGTGAGGCCCTCGGTCACGGGATGGGTGCCGAGTGCCGCGGTCGTCGTGGTCATTGGTCGCCTCCGTCGGTTCCGGCAGTCATGTGCCCGGACGGTCGGGCGACAAACAGTCATCGGCGCCACAGCCCCGTCACGACGCGATGACCTGCGGCGACACCACTACGAGCTGCGATCGCGCCCAGGTGGCGGTCTGGTGCGCGTGGGGCGAGCAGGCGCCGGCGAGCTCGACGAGTGCGGCCCGCCGCATCGCCTGCGCGGCCTGGGCGAGCAGCGTCCAGTCGAGCGCGACCCCGGCCGCCTTGCGGTGCAGCCGACGCAGGTCGGCGAGCAGCAGCAGCCCCGTCTCGGGACGGTGGCGCACCGACCGTGCGGCGCGCGCGGCCACGGCGCCGCGCAGGGGCGCGGGACGCGGCCACGACCGCAGCGCCACACCGGTGTCGGCAGCGGTCTCGCCCAGCCGCTGCAGGTCGGCGGCGGCCCAGCCGGCGAGGTCGTGCGCGGTGTGGACGATCTCGTGCTCGTCGGGATGGCGGTCGGGCAGCGCCTGCAGCTCGTGCAGCAACGAGGTCTGGGACCGGCCGAGCTCGCGCAGCACCAGGGCGATCTTGCTCATCGCACTCCCTCGCTCCCGGCCGTCGGCGCCGCGGTCCCGCTCTGGTCGGGAACCCTCTGCAGCGCCGCGGCGGCGATCTTGAACAGTGGTTGCTTCGAGACGGGGTCCCAGTCGGTCGGCACCGTCTCGTTGGCCGCGCGTCCCGGCTCGCCGTCGCCGGGCCGGTCACCGGCGGGGGTGTCCCAGTAGCCGTAGTGGAACGGCACGAAGAGCACCCCGTCGCGGGTCTCGGTGATCCGGACGCGAGCCCTTACCGCACCCTGCGCGGTCTGGACGTCGGCGAGGTCGCCGTCGCCGAGCCCGCAGCGGCGGGCGTCCGTGGCCGAGCACTCGATCCACGGTTCGGGCGCCGCGTCGCGCAGCTCGGGGGTCCGGCCCGTCTTGGTGCGGGTGTGGAAGTGGTGGATCGTACGACCGGTGACCAGCGCGAACGGGTACTCGTCGTCGGGGGCCGTGCGCGGCGGGAGGAACTCGGCCGCCTTCAGCACGGCCTTGGCATCGGGGTTGAGCGCCCGGTACTCGGTCTCCTCCAGCGGCGCGCCGGTCACGAGGTCGCGCCCGTAGCTCTCGCACTCGTCCGGCGCGCTCCAGAACCGGCCGTCGGCGTACAGGCGCTCGGTGCCGTCGGGGTGCGCGTCGTTGCACGGCCATTGCACGCCCGACGCACGCGCGCGCAGCGTCGCGTGCGAGAGGCCGGTGTAGTCGCACGGGCGTCCCGCCGTCGACGCGGCCCACGCGTCGAACGCCGACTCCGCGTCGTGCCAGGCGGGGAACGGCCGTCCGTCCGCGTCCCGGAAGTCCATGCGACGTGCGAAGTCGAGCAGGATGTCGAGGTCGGCGCGGGCATCGCCCGGCGGGTCGACGGCCTTGTCCGACAGGTGCACCGTGCGGTCGGCGTTGGTGAAGCACCCGGTCTTCTCCGCCCAGGTGGCGGCCGGCAGCACGACGTCGGCGAGCCGGGCCGTCTCCGACGGGAAGATGTCCTGCACGACGAGGAACAGCCGCTCCTGCCCGAGGATCCGCCGGATGCGGGCGAGGTCGGGCATCGAGACGGCCGGGTTGGTCGCGCTGACCCACAGCATGCGGATCGTGCCCTGCTCGACGTAGCGGAACATCTGCATCGCGTGCGTCGGCGGGGCCATGTGCGGGATCTGCAGGGGATCGAGGTTCCAGTGCCGCGCGAGCTCGGCCACGTGGGCGTCGTTGTTCCAGTTGCGGAACCCGGCCATGTCGCCGTCGGCGCCGCACTCACGGGTGTTCTCCGCGGTGGGCTGGCCGTTCATCTGCAGGATCCCGCACCCGGGCCGGCCGAGCATGCCGCGCACCAGGTTGAGGTTGTTGACCTGTACGGCGGCGGCCGTCGCCTGGTGGGACTGGTAGAAGCCCTGCAGCACCGTCGACAACAGCCGTTCGGCCGAGCCCAGCAGCCGGGCCGCGGCGCGGATCTCCTCGGCGTCCAGCCCGCAGATGTCCGCGACCCGGCCGGGCGGGTACTCGGCGACGCCGGCGGCCAGCTCGTCGAAACCCACGGTATGGGCGTCGACGTACCCGTGGTCGATCCGGTCGTCGGCGATGACCTGGTGCAGCAGTCCGTTCATCAGCGCGAGGTTCGTCCCGGGCAGCGGGGCCAGGTGCACGCCACCGCTCTCGACGGCCGCGCGGGCGACCGCGGTGCGGCGCGGGTCGACGCACAGCAGCCGCGGGGGAGTGGGGCCGGCGAGCCGGTCGAGGATGCGCATCCACAGCACGGGCTGGGTCTCGGCGGCGTTGTGCCCGAACAGGGCGATCACGTCGGCGTGGTCGACGTCGCCGTAGCTGCCGGGTTGGCCGTCGCACGCGAAGGTCTCCTTCAGCGCCGCGGCCGCGGTCGCGGTGCACAGCCGGGTGTTGCCGTCGACGTGGTTGGTGCCGATCGCGCCGTGCGCGATCGCGGCGAGGGAGTAGTACTCCTCGGCGAACAGCTGCCCGGAGGTGTAGAAGCCGATCGCGCTCGGGCCCTGTTCGCGCAGCAGGGTCCTCGTCCGGTCGACGACCCGACCCATCGCGGTGTTCCAGTCGGTCTCGACGAGCCGGTCGCCGTCGCGCACGAGGGGTCGGGTGAGCCGGTCGGCCGAGGCGTTGGCCTGCCAGGCGTAGAGGTCTTTCGGGCCGAGCCGCCCGCGGTTGACCCGGTCGTCGGCGCGGCCGCGCACGCCGACGACACGCCCGTCGCACACGGCGATGTCCATCGCGTCGCCGTTGGAGTGCAACAGCGACGCCGTCGGCACCCACCGCTCGACGTCCTCCTCCCGGACGCCGTCGGCGAGGTGGACGTCGACCCGGGCGGGCCACGTCTCGCCCGCGGCGTAGGGGCACCGCGCACCCCACGGGTCGGCGATCGCGTCCCGATCGCGCGGTGTCGACGACGGGGACGACGGCGGGGACGACGGTCGGGGCGACGGCTCGGACATGCCGGGGGACTTCCCCGAACGACGGTGTTCACGCGTTCACCGGGCGCAGGGACACGCCGGTCACCCGACGGACGGGCGCTCCGCGGACCCGCTGCTCCCGGCCGTGGACGTGAAGAAGGAGATCTTGCCGTCGGCCTCGAGCACGGCGAGGTCGATCTCGGCGAAGTGCTGGATGCCCTTCTCCCTGGCGGCGGCCATGAGGTCGTTGGCGGGCAGGCGCTCCCGCGCCATCACGTCGAGCAGCGGATCGCCGTCGTGCACGATCACGACCGGCACGCCGTGGGTCAGCGGACGCGCCTGCCGCCAGCGGGTGTTGACCCACGAGACGCCGATCGTCAGCAGCGCGAACGTGCTCACCGCCAGGATGCCGGACGTGACGGAGTAGTCCTGCTGCGTGATGGCCTGTTGGACGAGGTCGCCCATGGTGACGTACAGCAGCAGCTGGAACGTGCTGAGTTCCCCGAGGGTGGAGCGCCCGGCGACCCGGGTGACCAGCCAGAGGAAGCCGAAGATGATCGCGGCCCTTACGACGATCTCCATCAGGTCACCGGTCCTTCGGCGGTGTGTTCGGTCCGCATCGCGGGCTCAGGGCAGCAGGAAGGTCGAGAACGACACCGTCGCCGCAGGCGCCCCCGCGTCGACGACGGACACCTCGCCGGACTCGCCGAGCTGGCTCGACGGCTGGATGTAGGCGTCGAAGTCGACGCTCAACGTCTCGCCGGGCGGCGGGTCGAACGTCCAGTAGAGGTTCGTGTCGTCGGCGGTCTCGGTGGCGGGCTCGGGATCGAGGCCCTGGCTCTCGAAGATGTCGAAGTAGTCGCTCGTCACGGCCAGGGTCACCGGGCCGGGGAAGCCGCCCGCCCGGCGCACGGTGACCGTCCAGGGCACGTCGAGTCCCGCCCGGGCGACCCAGGCGTAGGTCACCGAGACCGTCCAGGGTCCGCTCGACGCCGTGCGCGTCGTGCTGCGCACCCCCAGCAGCCCCGCCAGTCCGGCCAGCACGATCACCAGCAGGATCGCGACGACCGCCGTCCGGGCCACTGCGCTCCGCGGGCCGGCGGCGTCGCGGACGTCGGAGAGAGTCGATCCGCTGCCGGAGGCCGACCTTCGGCCCGCGCGGGAGACGGTCACGGCGCCGGCACCCCCACGGCTCCTCCTCCCACCGGGCCGCCGTCGGCGGCGACGGTCGATCGCTACCCACCGGCACGGCGGGCAAACATCCCGCCCGGACCCGGGGCAGCGCCGCTCAGCCGTCGCGCCGGCCGTCGTCGCGCAGGTGCGAACCGGCCATGGGCCCCATCTGCAGCATCCCGCCGTCGACGACCCACGACCGACGACCCACGACGCGCCCGTCACGTGGCAGGCGGCGGGCCGAGGCGGGGGAAGCGATCACGTCGGCGAGCGCGCGCGCGTGACCGGACCGGCCGCCGGTACTCCCGGACGGGCGGTGCCGGTGGGGTCCCGACGGTGCACGCGACGCTCGTCCGACCGGCGCGGACGGCGCCCCGCGGTCGTGACTGGCGTCAGCCGATCTCGTGCGCGAGCTCGATGGCCCTGGCGAGGTTCGTCAGCTTCGCGTCGACGGTCTCGCCGGCCGGGTAGAACCGGACGGTCGTCACGCCGCGGTCGCGCCACAGCGCCAGCCGGTCGCGGATCATGTCCTCGGTGCCGATCAGCGTCGTCGCGAAGATCATGTCGTCGGAGACGAGCGCGGTGGCCTCGGTGTGCCGGCCCGCCTGCCACAGGGCGCGGACCTCGGCCGCGACGTCGGCCCAGCCCTGGCGGCTGTAGGCGCTGTTGTAGAAGTTCGTGGTGGCCGAGCCCATGCCGCCGAGGCTGAACGCGAGGTCCTTCTTGCGCGTCGCCGCGACTGCCGCGAGCTCTCGTTCGTCGTCGACGAAGTTCACCTCGGCGCCCTGGCAGAGGTCGAGGTCGGCGAGCCTGCGGCCGGCCCGGTCGGCGCCCGCACGCAAGGGTTCCAGGTAGGCGTCGGCACCCTCGGGGACGAAGCTGCTGCCCAGCCAGCCGTCGGCGATCTCGCCGACGAGCTCGAGCATCTTCGGCATCAGGGCCGCGACGTAGATCGGGATCCCCGGGTTCGCCGGCAGCGAGGACCGCATCGGTACCCCGTCGCCGCCCGGCAACGGGATCGACACCGCCGACCCGTGGTACTCGATCTTGTCGCCGGCGAAGACCTGCCGGACGACGTCCACGGTCTCGCGCATGCGCCGCAGCGGGCGGTCGAACGCGACGCCGTGCATCCCCTCGATGACCTGCGGGCCGGAGTTCCCGAGACCCAGCACGAACCGGCCGCCGGACAGCTCCGAGAGCGTCATCGCGGTCGTCGCGATCGCGGTGGGTGTGCGGGTGCCGAGCTGCAGCGTGCCGCTGCCGAGCAGCATCCGGTCGGTCCTGCCCGCCAGGTAGCCGAGGGGGGAGGGGGCGTCGGAACCCCAGGCCTCGGAGATCCAGCACATGTCCATGCCGAGCTTCTCGGCCTCGACCGCGAGGGTGAGGTTGTCCTGCCACGATCCGACGAGGGCCTCGATGGTCGTCGACGTCCGCATCAGGCCGCCGCCTTCTCGGCGAGTGCCTTGATCGCCTCGAGGTTCGACTCGATGCCGCTGCGGAACTCCTGCATCCGGTTGGCCACGATCTTCGCCTCTTTGTGGGGCAGGCGGTCGATGGCGAAGCTGAGCCCGGAGCGGCCCGGACCCATCCGGCCCCACTGCTGCAGCGTCGTCGTCGGGCCCGCGCGGTCGAGGACGAAACCCCAGGTCGACGACGGCCGCTCGTCCTGTCCGGCGTCGACGTCCCACGTGAACGCCTTCTCCGGCTCCCACTCGACGACCGTGGACGTCGACTCCCACTCGCCGAGCGCGGCGTGGAAGCTGCGGGCGCGGAACCGGTGCCCGACGGCGGGCGCGTCGACGCCGTCGAGCCAGGTGATCTCGAGCAGCTCCGCGCTGAGCTTCACCATGAGCTGGACGTCGCTGACGAGGGCCCACACGTCGGCGGGTGAGGCGTTGATCTCGACGCTCGCCCGGGCGACGGGCAGATCGGCGTACAACATCGGTGCCGCTCCTTCGGTTCTTCGCGGACGGGCTCTAGTAAGTTCTTTCATAGAACGTACAACGGCAGCGAATTGCCCACAAGAACGGGAAGGCGACCCACAGAAAAGAGGTCGGCCCGCCGCGGTGCGCGGCGGGCCGACCCGGAACGATTTCGCGCAGGCGAAATCGTCAGGCGAACAACCGCCCCCGCGGCTGCACGCGCGGCGCGTCCCGGCCCTCGACGGTGCGGCCGGTGAACGGCTCACCGCAGTGCGAGCAGACCTGCACCGCGCGTGCGTCGTGGTCGCACGTCGTGTGGTGCAGCAGGACGGGTGGCCCCTCCGGCCCGGTGGCCCACTTGTCGCCCCAGTTGAGCAGCGCCATGATGACCGGGAACAGGTCCTTGCCCTTCTGCGTGAGGTGGTACTCGTAGCGCGGCGGGTTGTCCTGGTAGGGCCGCTTCTCCACGACCCCGTGCTCGATCAGGCCGTCGAGGCGCTCCTTGAGGATGTTCCGGGAGATCCCGAGCTCCTCCTGCATCTGTTCGAAACGGTTCCGGCCCTTGAATCCGAACAGATCGCGGACGATGAGCAACGTCCACCACTCGCCCACGACTTCGAGCGTCTGGGCGATGGAGCAGTCGAAGTCTGCGAAGCTCTTCCTGCGCATGGTACGACTATAGCCCGAGTTCTCATAGCGTGACGCAACCCACCCGTTGCGACGGGCGCGGCCGGCCGGTCACGCCGTTCCCGGGGCGGTCGCGGCGCGCTCGCCCAGCCCGGGGTCGGCCGTGGCGCCCTCGGTGGCACCGGAACTCGTCCACGACGTGCGCAGCGCCGCCAGCGCACCGAGCGTGATCAGGCCCATCACGACGATGTACACCGACACCGACGCCGATGTTTTTGTCGACGCGAGCAGCGACGTCATGACCAGCGGCGCGAACCCGCCGCCGACGACGTTGGACAGCTGGTAGCCCAGCGACGCGCCGCTGTAGCGCACCGCCACCGGGAACAGTTCGGAGAACAGCGCCGCCGTCGGGCCGTACATGATGCCGTTGACGAACATCGCGACGGCGATACCCGCGCCGACGACGACCGGGTTGCCGGTGTCCACCAGCATGAAGTACGGGAAAGCCCAGACCACGGTCGCGACGACGCCGATGAGGAAGACGGGGCGGCGCCCGATCCGGTCGCTGAGGCGCGAGAACACGATGATCGACACCGCCATGAACGCCGCCCCGACCATGATCGCGACCAGCATCGTGTTGCGGGTCAGCTTCAGCGTCTGCGTCGCGTACGCGAGCGTCCCGGTCGTGTATACGTAGAACGAGCCGCCGACCACCAGGAACGTCCCGATCGTGACGAGGATCCGGGCCGGGTGGTCCTTGATCACCTGCAGCACCGGCGAGCGCCGGGGTCGGCCGGTCGCGGCGTTGTCGCGGAAGGCCGGTGTGTCCTCGATGCGCAGCTGGACCAGCAGCGCGACCAGCACGACCACCCCGCCGACGAGGAACGGAATCCGCCAGCCCCAGTTGAGGAACGCCTCGGCGCTGGTCGTCCCCGCGACGAGGAAGAACGCACCGCTGGACAGGATGAGCCCCAGCGGGAGCCCGATCTGGGCCCAGGCGCCGTAGGCCCCGCGTCTGCCCGGCGGGGCGTACTCGGTGGCGAGCAGCACCGCGCCGCCCCACTGGCCACCCAGTGCGAGGCCCTGGGCGATGCGCAGCAGCGACAGCAGCAGCGGTGCGGCGAGCCCGATCGTCGCGAAGCCCGGCAGGACGCCGATGGCGAAGGTCGCGGCGGCCATCAGGGCGAGGGCGACGACCAGGGCGCGGCGCCGTCCGTGCCGGTCGCCGAGGTGCCCGAACAGCGCGCCGCCGACCGGACGCGCGACGAACCCGACGGCGATCGTCGCGAAGGAGGACAGCGTGGCCACCAGCGGGCTGAACGACGGGGAGAAGAAGACCTTCGGGAAGACCAGCGCCGCGGCCGTCGTGTAGAGGAAGAAGTCGTACCACTCGGTCGACTGCCCGAGCAGCGTCGCGATGCGGACGCGGCGCAGCTCGCGGGGGGACACCGCCGACCCGCTCGGGTCCCGGCGAGGTGGGGTAGAGCTCATGTCAGGCCTCCGTTGGTCGTGGCAGAGCACTTTCTCGTCGTGCGCGTGGCGCCGCAGATGTGGTCGTGCGCGTGGCGCCGCAGGTGTAGTCGTGCGCGGCGGGCGTGGTCAGCGCGTTCCGGCGTCGGCACCCACGGGGGAGGGGTGTGCGAGCGTCCGGACGGTGAGGCCGCCCTCGGCGGCGACGGCCCGCAGCCGCTTCTTGTCGAGCTTCCCGACGCTGGTGCGCGGCAGCTCGGAGGTGAGGGCCCAGCGCTCCGGCAGCCACCACCGGGGGACGTGCACGGCGAGGTGGTCGCGCAGGTCGTCGGCGGTGACGTCGGCCCCGGCGCGCAGGACCACGACGGCGAGCGGACGTTCGTCCCAGCGCGGGTCGGGCACGCCGATGACCGCGGACTCGACGACGTCCGGGTGGGCGTCGAGCTGGTCCTGCAGCGCGACCGAGGAGATCCACTCGCCACCGGACTTGATGACGTCCTTGGCGCGGTCGGTGATCTTGAAGTAGCCCCGGCGGTCGATGACGCCCATGTCGCCCGTGCGCAGCCAGCCGTCGGCGGTGAACCGGTCGGCGCCGGTCCCGCCGAGGTAGGACCCGGTGACCCAGGGCCCGCGCAGCTCGAGCTCGCCGACGGCCTCGCCGTCGCGCGGGAGCGGCTCGCCGTACTCGTCGACGGCGCGCATCTCCAGCCCGGGGAGCAGCCGGCCCGACCACTGCCGCCACGGCGTGTCCTCGTCGTCGGCGTCCGCGGCGGCCGGCAGCGCCAGGCCGCCCCACGGACCGACCTCGGTCATGCCCCAGCCCTGCACGAGGTTCGCCCCGTGGGTCCGGGCGTAGTGGTCGATCAGCGAGTCCGGCACCGACGACCCCGCACAGATGATCGACCGCAGCGACCCGAGGTCGACCGGGTTGTTCTGCGCGTAGGTCTTCACCTGGGCCCAGATCAGGGGGATCGAGACGGCGACGGTCGGGCGGGTCGCGGCGACGATCGAGGCGATCGCCCGCGGCCCGACGTCGCGCCCGGGAAGGACCAGCCCGGCGCCGGTCAGCAGCGACGCGTGCGGCAGCCCCCATCCGTTGACGTGGAACATCGGGGTGACCTGGAGGATGCGGTCGCGATCAGACAGTGCCATCGCCGAGCCCGACGCGATGGTCAGCGCCTGCAGCCAGATCGACCGGTGGCTGTAGGCGACGCCCTTGGGGAGCCCGGTCGTCCCGGTCGTGTAGCAGATCGCGGCGGCGGCGCGCTCGTCCGGATCCGACGGCCAGCCGTCCGTCGGGTCGGCGGACCCGACCAGTGCCTCGTAGCCGAGGTACGGCTCAGGGGCCGTCCCCACGACGACCACCGTGTGCACGCTCGGCGTCCGCTCCAGCAGCGGCTCGACGCGCGGCAGGAGGTCGTCGTCGACGATGAGCACGCCGTCACGGGCGTCGTCGATGACGTACACGAGCTGGTCGTCGGAGAGCCGTGAGTTGACCAGGTGCAGCACCGCGCCCATCGCCGGAACCCCGTAGAACGTCTCGAGGTGCGCCTGATGGTTGTGGCACAGGGAGCCGACGCGGTCGCCCGCGCGGACGCCGAGCGCGTGCAGGGCCGCGGCGAGCCGTCCCGCCCGGGCGAGGACGGTGGCGAGGTCGGCCTCGTGCGCGACGGCGCCGTCGGCGCACGACAGCACCCGGGTGTCGGGGTGCACGTGCTGCGCGTGCCGCACCATCGCTCCCACGGTCAGCGGGACGTCCTGCATCGTGCTCATGAGCTCGCTCATGGGTCTGACCAACTCCAGTCCGTGATGCGTGCACAACCAGTTCGATGACGCTACGCGGTGGCGGTGTCGCCGCGGTCGTCGTCAGAGGTCCGCGACCGCCGGGATGACGTCGTCGCCGATGCGCCGCAGCGAGTCGAGGATCTGCTGGTGGTCGCCGACGATGTGGCGCACCAGGACCTTCTCGAATCCCATGTCGCGGTAGCCGGCGAGCCGTTTGACCACGGTTCCGGCCGACCCGACGAGCGAGGTGTCGCGCTCGTGGCCGAACCCGCGGTACCCCGCCGCGATCATCGGTTCCACGGCCTCCCATGCCTGCTCGTCGGTCTCGGCGACGTAGATGTCGCGGCGGAGCACGGCGTCGGGGACCCGCCCGTGCTCGGCGCAGACGGCGCGGTACCGGTCGAGCAGCACGCGCAGCTCCTCGGGGGCGGTGCCGGGTGCGGTCTCCCAGGCGTCGCCCAGCCGCCCCGCGCGGTCGACCGCGCCACCTGCCGTCGCCGCCACCCAGATCTGCGCGGGGACGGCGGGGACCGGGTTGATGCGCACGCCGTCGAGCTGGAAGAACTCGCCCTCGTGCGTCACCGTCTCGCCCGCCAGCAGCGCGCGGACGACGGTGATGAACTCCTCGCTGCGCCGCCCTCGGGAACCCTTGGCGATCCGGAATCCCGTGAACTGCTCGCTGACGTCGCCGTTGCCGACGACCAGGGTCAGCGGCTCGGGCGCGAACGCCGCCAGGGTCCCGACCTGTTCGGCGGCGATCACGGGGTGGTGGAACGGCGCGAGGTAGAGCAGCCCGACCGGCATGTCTCCGGTGACGGCCAGCATCCGGGCGAGGGTGGGCGTCGGGGCGAACGCGTTCGCGTAGGACGAGGCGTGGCTGTCGCCGACCATCAGGAACCCGAAGTGGTGCTCCGCGGCGGTCCGCGCGATCTCCAGCAGCTGCCGGGCCTGGACGCGCGCGTCGGTCACCCCGAGCGGGATGTCGCTGAACTCGCCCTTCGCGACGACGGTCTCGTGGTAGCGGCGCAACGAGTCCTCCGACGAGGCGAAGATGAACCGGAGCGACGTTCCGAGCAGCATGCGCGTTCCCTCTCGGTGCGGCGTGTTCGCCGTCGTGCCGGGTGGCCGGCGCTCGGCAGTGAGTAGCGTCATAGAACGCTAGCAGCGGTCGCCGGAGCGGGGCAAGGGTGCGGTTCGCCCGTTGTGGGCCGGTTTCCCGACACTGTGCGTGTCGAGGGGTGGGGCTCTACCGTGGCGGTGGGTACCGGGAACCGTCGGAGAAAGGACCCGGCCATGGCCAAGCCGTTCGCCTCCTCAGCCGACGTCGAGGCCAAGGAGCAGACGCTCGAACTGCTCGCCGACGGCGTCTACGCGCTCACCGCCGAGGGTGACCCCAACATCGGCGCGATCGAGGGCGAGGACTTCCTCGTCTGCTTCGAGGCGCTGGCGACGCCCGTCGTCGCCGCGAGATGGCTCGCGATCCTGCGCGAGCACACCGACAAGCCGGTCCGGTACCTGGTGCTGAGCCACTACCACGCCGTCCGCGTGCTCGGGGCGAGCGCGTTCGACGCGGAGGCGATCGTCGCTCACGAGATCACCCGTGCGCTGGTGGCCGAGCGCGGCGCGCAGGACTGGGAGTCCGAGTTCGCGCGGATGCCGCGGCTCGCCGAGGGTGCCGACTCGGTCCCCGGACTGACCTGGCCGACGCTGACCTTCGCCGACCGGATGACCATCGATCTCGGCGGCGACCGCGGCGAGCTGGTGCTGCAGTACCACGGCCGCGGGCACACCGAGGGCGACATCACCGCGTGGCTGCCCCGGCACCGGATCCTGTTCGCGGGCGACCTCGTCGAGGCCCAGGCCGCCCTCTACACCGGCGACGCCTCCCACCGCGACTGGGCGACCACCACGCTCGACCGCATCGAGGCCCTCGGGGCCGATCAGCTCGTCGGCGGCCGCGGCGGGGTGTCGCGCGGACCGGCCGAGGTCTCCGCCGCGATCGCGCAGACCCGGCGGTTCCTGCAGGTCATGATCGACCGGGTGGGTGCCGTTCAGCAGCGTGGCGGCACGCTGAAGGAGGCGTTCGAGACCACCCACGCCGCGCTCGTCGACGACTACGGGCGGTGGCCGATCTTCGAGCACTGCCTGCCGTTCGACGTCTCGCGTCTCTGGGACGAGCTCTCCGGGGTGGAGCGGCCGATCATCTGGACGAGCGAGCGCGACCAGGACGTCTGGGCGCAGCTGCAGGGCTAGGGGTGTCCGACGGATCGCCGCCGACGGGCTCGGTGATCCGGGCGCCGAGACCGCGGCGGGTGATCCGTCAGACACCCTGGGATACCAGAAGAGCCGCCCGAGGGTCGGATGGGCGGCTCGGATCAGGTTGACGCGCTCGTACGGGGCCATCCGGGCGGGGATCGGTGGCCCGCCCGGACGGCCCTCGTCATGGTCGGGCGAGCCGGGTCGCCAGCTCGTCGAGGCTGGAGACGATCACATCCGGTTGGTCGCCGATCGTGTCGAACGGGCCGCCCGACCTGTTCAACCAGGCGGTGCGCATCCCGGCCGACTTGGCGCCGATGACGTCGAACGGATTGCACGAGACCAGCCAGAGCTGACCGACCGTGCACCCGAGCATGGTGCCGGCGTGCTGGTAGACCTGCGGCGACGGCTTGAACGCCCCGACGGCGTCGACGCTCAGCCATGCGACGAAGTGGTCGGCCAGCCCGCTGTTCATCAGGCAGCGTTGCAGCATCTCGGGACTGCCGTTGGACAGCACGTACAGGCTGTGCCCCGCCTCGGTGAGCGTGCACAGGGCAGGCTCGACGTCCGGGAACGGCTCCGGCGCGTCGTACTGGTCGAGCAGCGAGGCTCGCGCGTCCGCCGGCAGCTCGTGGCCGTCGGCGAGCAACGCGTAGTCCAGCGAGCGGGCTGTGACCCACGCGAAGCTGCGGTACCGCTCCATCATCGTCAGACGGAAGGAGTACTCGAGCTGCTTCTGTCGCCACACCGCCGCGACCCGCTGTGCCGCTTCGTCGGGCAGGTAGCGCGTCAGCGCCGTCGCGATCGCCAGCGGGTCGACCAGCGTCCCGTAGAGGTCGAACAGGAGGGTGTCCCGCTCCGTCGCCGACATGTCCGGCGGCTGCACGTCCGGCCGCTGTCCCGATCGGGTCAACTCGTGATCCCCCCGTCGACGACGATCGCCTGCCCGGTCAGGTACCGCGAGGCGTCGGAGGCGAGGAAGACGATCGCGTCGGCCATCTCAGGCGGCTGGCCCTGCCGGCCGAGCGGAACGGTCGTCGCGACCATCTTCTCGTGTTCCTCCTTGCCGCCCATGTAGGCGACGACCGGGTCGTTGAACGGCGTGTCCACCCAGCCGGGGCACAGGCAGTTCGCGCGGATCCGATCGGGGGCCAGCTCGATCGCGAGGGTGCGTGTGAACGCCACGACCGCTCCCTTGGACGCCGAGTAGGCCGTCAGGCCGGCGATCCCCTTCAGGGCGGCGATCGAGGCGACGGTGACGAACGACGCCCCGTTGCTCCGTCGTAGGTGCGGAACCGTGTACTTCGCGGTGAGGAAGCACGACCTCGCGTTCACCGCGACGTGCTGCTCCCAGCTGTCGATGTTCGTGTCCGTCACCGAACCGGACCGCTGTAGACCCGCGACGTTCACCACGACGTCGATGCCGCCCAGGAGCCGTGCGGCCGCCTCGGCGAGGTCTCGGACCGCCGCCGCGTCGGAGACGTCGGTCGGCACGGCGTGCGCCGGCGCCCCCGTCGCTCCGAGGAGGTCGACGGTCTGCTTCAGCGC
Source organism: Pseudonocardia sp. D17 (assembly GCF_036984265.1). NCBI lineage: Bacteria > Bacillati > Actinomycetota > Actinomycetes > Pseudonocardiales > Pseudonocardiaceae > Pseudonocardia > Pseudonocardia sp. D17. The sequence goes on from NZ_BPRG01000050.1 coordinate 100,729, forward strand.
GGTCTCGGCGACGTCCGCCAGCACGACCGACGCCCCCTGCTCGACGAACCTCTGGGCCGTGGCCCGGCCGATCCCCGACGCCGCGCCCGTCACGATCGCCCGCTTCCCGGCGAGCGTCGTCATGCCACGCCCACGGCGAGTGCGGCCGCGCCGGCCATCGCGACGTCGGCGTCCTGGTCGGGGCTCCCCCCGCCGACGCCGACCGCGCCGACGACGGAACCGTCGACGCGCAGGAGCGCGCCGCCGCCGAAGGGGATGTAGGGCTGGCCGTGGCTGCCCGTCAGCCCGTAGAACGGGCCGCCGGGCTGCACCGCGGGTGCCAGGTCGGCGGTCGACATCGCCAGCGACGCGGCGGTGTAGGCCTTCGCCTGCGACACCTCCACCGCGGCCAGGATCGCGCTGTCCTGACGGGCGAACGCGAGCAGGTTCCGCCCGGCATCCACGACGGAGACGCATGACGGGGACCCCGTCTCGCTCGCCCGAGCCAGCGCGGCGGCGACGACGCGGCTCGCCGCTTCGTAGGTGAGGATGGTGCTCATCGTTGTCCTTCGTTCGATCGGGTCCGGCCGGTCGCGGCTACCAGAGGGCCAGGGCCTCGGCATTGGACGGCGTTCGCTTCTGGCTGAGCAGGGTCTGGTGGTTGGCCTTGATGTACTCGGCGCAGCGCACCGCGACGGCGCCGATCGTGCTGGTCGGGTTGACCGCAGCTCCGGTGGTCAGCGAACTGCCGTCGGTGATGAACAGGTTGGGGACCTCCCATGTCTGGTTGACCGCGTTGGTGACCGAGTCCGCGGGGCTGTTGCCCATCCGGCAGGTCCCCATGAGGTGCCAGGCCGGCGGCGGGTGCATCGGTCCGGTCATGTGGGTCTCCACCGCACCGGCGGCCTCGGCGGCCTCGCGCAGTCGCTCGGTTCCGAACTCGGCGAGGGCGATGTCGTTGTCGGACAACGCGTAGTCGATGTGGGCAGCGGGCAGCCCGCTGGAGTCCTTCGCGTCGGCGTCGAGGGTGACCCGGTTCGTGATCACGGGGAGGTCGTCGCCCTGCATGAAGGACACGACGTGGTGCCCGAAGTGGCGGTTGAACGCCGCCCGGTGCTCCGCGCCCCACGGCTCCGGCGGCGCGGTGTGCGTGCCCATCGCGCTGTAGGCCGCGCCGAAGCTGCCCAGCGTGAGCATCGTCATCCCGTTGACGAAGCCGTGGCTCGGATCGGTGTCGTAGTGCTGCTGGGAGTGGACCGAGCAGCCGATGGCGCCCTTGTAGCCTTCGATGGGGTCCTCGAACCACATGTCGGCGAACGACCAGCAATGGTGCATCAGGTGCGTGCCGACGAGCCCGTTGCCGTTGGCCAGCCCGTCCGGATGACCCTTCTGGGCCGACATGAGCAGCAGCCGCGGCGTGCCGACCCCGTTGGCGGCGAGGACGACGACGTCGGCCCGCACCTCGTGGCGGGCCCCGGTGAGGCGGTCGATGTAGACGGCGCCGGTGGCTCGGCCGCCCTCGACCAGGATGGACTCGACGCGCGCATAGGTCCGCAGGTCCACGCCGTTGCGGATGGCCTGCGGCCAGTAGGCCACGTCGGCCGATCCGAGGGAGCCGCGCGGGCAGCCGCTCAGGCAGTTCCCGCACGAGTTGCACGGTTGGCGTCCGTTGTGCCCGCGGGTCAGGATCGCGTTGTCGGTCGGCCACCAGCTCCAGCCCAGCTTGTTCCATGCCTCGGCCATCCGCCGACCCCCGTTGCCCGGCTTGATCGGGGGTCCGTGGCGCATCGGACGCGGAGGGTTGGCCGGGTCGCCCGCGAGACCCGAGACACCGACCTCCGCATCGTTGATGTCGTAGAAGGGCGCAAGGTCCTCGTAGCTGATCGGCCAGTCGATGGTGCCGGCGAGACCGTGCTCGGTTCCCTTCCGGAAATCGACCGGCTTGTACCTGAACCAGTGTCCGGCGTAGTGGACCGTGCTGCCGCCGACGACGTTCATCAAGCGGGGGCTGGTGACCCCGGTGATGGGATAGTCCTCGGGGGCCTGGCGCATATTGGGATCGAACGCCCAGCCCCGGTACTTCTCGATCTCCCACTCGTCGTGGAAGTGGGGAAACTGTGTCGGGTGCACCCAGTCACCCTGCTCCAGGCAGACGACGCGGATTCCTGCGTCGCTGAGACGCTTGCTCATCGCCGCGCCACCCATACCGGAGCCGATCACCAGGACGTCCGTCGTCCTCTCCAACGAGCTCGGCACAACTGTCTCCTCGAAACGTGGTGGGAAGGGCTGATCTGAGAGTCGTTACCGCGCGTCCGCGAGTGACCGCGCGACGTCCTCGGTCGCGATGAATCGGCCGTCGGAGGGTGGGGTGAAGCCGTCCCAGTCCGTGGTCAGCCGGTCGTAGCCGTAGGGCAGCGGCGGGCCGTTGTAGTCCCGTGCGGCACGGAGGTGCGTCCGCATCACCAGCACGACCGCGGGCCGGGAGTAGTAGCCGGCATAGGTGAGTGCGCGCAACTGGCCGAAGAACTCCGGGTCGTCGTTCTCCAGCCTGCGCAGCACGGCGACCCGCTGCTCGCGGTCCTCGGCGAGGATTTCCGGCTCGACGGCGTCGAGTGCCGCTGTGAACCTGTCCTCGACCGCTCCGGGGAAAGGCGCGGTGCGAGAGCCGGTCGGAGCGACGTAGCGCGGGATGAAGTCCTCCACGACGCCGACCTCGCTCGGGGCCGGAAACCCTTCGCCGGGCGGGACGAGCTCGTCGACGATCGCCCGTAGAACCGTTCTCTGGTGATCGGAGAACATCACGGGTATCCGGTTCCCGCCCGGCTCGGCGGCGGCCGCGCGCAACGCGTCACGGACGTCGTCGGGGGAGCCGGTCAATCCGAGTTCCGGGGTGTTGAGGGGCGCATTCACGACCGGGCCTCCTTGCGAGGTCGTCAAAAGGCGGACTCGCGGCGGCCGGCACGAATGCCGTGCCCCACCGCGTGCCGGTTCATGATGTCCGAAATGGGGGGCACGCAACTGTGCACGTTGTGGACAGCCCCGCGACGAGCCCGCTCAGGACTCGATATCGAGGAGGCGAATCCGCTTGTAGAGCGTGGTGCGGGAGATGCCGAGTGCCTCCGCCGCGTGCACCTTATTTCCTCCGTGCTGCTGCAGCGCCCGCACGATCGCGTCGCGCTCGGCCTGCTCCAGCATGGTCAGCCGACGGCCCGGTCGATGTTCCCTCAGCCGGAGCGGGAGGTCCTCAGCGGTCACCACCTCGCCGGTGATCTGCTCGGCCACGTGAGCGAGAACCTGGCGCAGCTCGTGCAGGTTCCCCGGCCACGGATGGTTGCGCAGCGCGTCCCACGCACCCCGGGTCAGTCGCACGGGAAGACCGGGCGCCAGCTCGGCGAACAGCGCCCCGACGAGGTCGGGCAGCTCGTCCTTGCGGAACCGCAACGGCTGGATCTCCACACGCGCCCCGCAGAGAGCGGCCAGACCGACCTGCTCGGCGCCGAGGTCCGCAAGTGGGCCGCTGGTGAACGCGAACCACACCGACGCGTCCCGCAGCGCCCTTGCGGTCCGGGCTGCCGTCGTCGGTGGCAGCAGATGGATGTTCTCCACGGCCAGCAGGCTGGTGTGCTCGCGGACCACATCGGTCAGCGCCTCGTCCCAGCGCGCCTCGCCCATCAACGCGACGTCCGCCGCGTCGTGACTGCAGACCGGGTCGCAACCCGCCAGCCTGGCGACTGCCGCAGATCGGCCGCTCCCCGGCTCGCCTGTGACGAGCACGTTCGTCCGGCGGGCCCGGTGGGCGTCCAGGACGGCCAGCGGATCCTTCGGCCGGCTCGGGGCGCGCCGCCGCGGCACCGGCCGCCGCCGGCCGTCGGCGGCGATCTCGAACAGCACCCCGCTCGGCGCGTCGGCCAGCCTGCGGAAACGTATCCGTACGTCGGTCCCGTCGGTGAGCCTGGCCGCGCGTACGTGTGGCTCGACGACGGCCTCACGGGCGAGGTCGCGCAGCTGGAGGTGATCGGTCGACTCCAGTGCGCGCTGTGCGGCCGGGCTGGCCATCATGATGTCCTCGTCCAGCAGCACCACGACGCTGTCCGGACGCTGGGTCGCCTCCTGGAACGCCGCGAGCATCCGCTGCTGGTCGGCGCGTGCGCCGGCCAGCAGACGCCGCGCGATGTCGCCCGCAGCGCGGTTGACGATGGGTGCCCACAGCGCGTTCTCCTCGACCGCCGGCCCCGTGATCTGCAGGACGGCCTCGATGCGCCTCGTGACCGGATGCAGGATGGGCTGCCCGTAGCAGCTGAAACGCTTCATCGGCTCCATGAAGTGCTCAGCGCCGCTGATCGCGATGCCGTGCCGAACCTCGAGCACCGTCGCGATGGAGTTGGTGCCAGTGGTCTCCTCGGTGAAGCGGTTGCCCAGCACGGCGCCGATGCCGTCGAGATCGGCTTCCACGAAGGAGTCGCTGAACCGACGCTCGACGATGCAGGCGTCGCGGTCGGCCAGCATCAGGGCGAACCGGGTGCCCTCCAGATCAGCCGTCAGGCCGGCCAGAACCGGGCGTGCGGCGCGCAGGAGCTTGCTGTCGTCGTCGAACTCGACCGGGGTGACGTGGTCCAGCGGCGCGTCGGGACGCAGCCCGCACGCCCGCGACCGTCGCCACGACTGGGCGATCTCCGGCCGTAGCGCCGACTCGGTCACCTCATACGGCGACATGGCCTCGTACCGCGACGTACCACAGCGCAGGTCTCGCCACCTGGATCACCAACCTCACCGTCAGCAATCACGTTCGTCGCCCTCCGGCTCGGCGAGGACGGGCGCCGACGGCACGGCGAGAAAAATGTAGGCAAAGCCACACAGCATCGTCAACGAGGGCCTCCCGGCAGCGGCGGGAAGGTTCTACTTCCGTCACCGTCCGACCCGGCCGGTGGCCGAACGACCGGCCGAAGGGGCACCTGCCACCGGCGGGCCGCTCTGGCAGGTCCGCGACGGTCCGGGAGTGCCCGCGATGCGCGGTCCGCGAGCCCGCGGCCGGGCGTCCTGGCAGGTCGGCGCGGACCGTCGACCGGCTCCTCGTCGGAGCCACCCATAGGGATAGGTCCCCGACGATCCGGTCTACGAGCTGACGAGGAGCCCGCCGAGGCAGACCGGGACCGCCGTCCGGGCGGACCACGGAACGTGGTGTTCAACCGGTCGAGGGCTCAAATCGCCGAGGGGACTGCCGGACGAGAGTGCCGGACGAGATTGCCACGAGGCGGAAGATGGAAGGCCAGGTCGACGACGAACCCCCGTCGGATCCTGGCCCTGCCCCCGACGACGGGAGACGACGACGATGTCCTCCTCCGCACCCGTCCTGGTGCTGGGCGCCGGGCCGGTCGGCCAGACGACCGCCTTGTTGCTCGCCCGCTGGGGCGTGTCGACGATCCTGCTGGACCGCCGTCCCCGGCGCGACGCCGTCGGGTCCAGGGCGATCTGCCAGCAGCGCGACGTCCTCGACATCTGGGAGGCCGTCGGGGCGGGCCACCGGATCGCCGACGAGGGCGTCACCTGGACCACGGCCCGGACCTTCCACGGCGACCGCGAGCTGTTCAGCGTCGAGCTCGCCGACCACGGGGTCCCGGCGTTCCCGCCGTTCGTCAACATCTCGCAGAGCCGCACCGAGGAGATCCTCGACGAGCTCGTCGCCGCCCAGCCGCTGGTCGACCTGCGCTGGGACCGGCACGCGACCCACCTCCACCAGGACGGCGACGGTGTGACGGTCGTGCTCGGTGACGGGCACCGGCTCCGCGGTTCCCACGTCGTCGTCTGCGCCGGGCCGCGCTGCGACGAGCTGCGCGCGCCGCTGGGGGTGTCGTTCGACGGGCACTCGTTCGACGACCGCTTCCTGATCTGCGACATCCGGACGGACCTGCCGGACCGGGTGCACGAGCGGCGGTTCTACTTCGACCCGGTGTGGAACCCGGGCCGGCAGGTGCTGATCCACCCGTGCCCCGACTCGCGGTTCCGCATCGACTGGCAGGTCCCCGCCGACTACGACCTCGACGACGAGGCGGTGTCGGGCGCCCTGGACGACCGCATCCGGGCGGTGATCGGTGATCGCCCCTACGAGCTGCTGTGGTCGTCGGTGTACCGGTTCCACTCCCGCGTCGTCGACCGGATGCGGGTGGGGCGCGTCCTCGTCGCGGGCGACGCCGCGCACCTGATGTCCCCCTTCGGGGCGCGGGGTCTCAACTCCGGGGTCGCCGACGCCGAGAACGCGGCGTGGAAGATCGCGTACGTCCGGCACGGCTGGGCTCCCGACGCGCTGCTGGACAGCTACCACGCCGAGCGGCACGCCGCCGCCCTGGAGAACCTCGCGGTCACGACGGCGACGATGAACTTCCTCGTCCCCCGCGACGACGCGCAGGCCCGGCACCGTGCGGACACGCTCGCGGCGGCCGCCGACGACCCGGCGAGCCGTGCCTTCGTGGACTCGGGCCGGCTCGCCGAACCGTTCTGGTACGTCGACTCGGCGTTGACGACCCCGGCCGCGCACCGGCCGTTCGCCGGGCGCCCGCCCCGGGGGCAGGCCCCGGCCGCCGGTCCGGGGGTGCTGGTGCCCGACGCGCCGGTCGTGGCCCCCGACGGTCGCCGCCGGCTGCGGCTGCTGGCCCGCGACGGGTTCCTGCTGCTCAGCGGCCATCAGGTCGGGCCCGCCGCCGTCCGCGACGGCGCCGCCGGGATACCGGGCCCGGTCCGCAGCCTCGCGCTGGCCGACATCGACGCCGAGGGCGCGCTCACCACGGCCCTCGCGGCCCGGCCCGACGAGGTCTGGATCGTCCGGCCCGACGCCCACGTCGCCGGGGTCCTGGTCGACCCGGTCGCGCCGGAGATCGCGGCCGCGCTGCACCGCGCCGTGGGTCACCCGGCGCCGGCCGATCGGGACGACGCGCTGCGCCGCTGACGGAGCGGCTGTCACGCCCGCGGCCGCCGCGCCGCGGACGACCTCGGCGCAGCGGGATCTCAGGGCGGGAGGGGCTCGTCGGGCGGTGCGGTGGTCCCGGCGACGTCCTCGACGGCGTCCGCGAGCCGCCGCGCACACGTCGCGATGTCCGGCGGCACCGAACGCAGGTGCCGCGACGACGCCTCCCCGAGCGCCGCGGCGGCCGCCAGCAGCCGGGCCATCCCGCCGTCGTCGTAGCGCACCCGGCCGGCGATGCGGCGCAGGGTGATCGAGGCCTGCGCGACGCGCCGCTCCTCGGCCCGGGCCGCCTCGTGCCGCCTGCCCGGTGCGGTGCCGGGCCAGTGGTCGTCGTGGATGGGCACGTCCCGACGATACGGGTCTTCGAACAGATGTTCGAGTGACGTCACCCGGCTGCCGCACCCACCGGCGCGACCGGGGCCGCGGCGGCCTGCCCGGGTCGCTCACGGGCAGGCCGGCGCGGTCTCCGCCGCGCGGGCCGGTTCAGCTGTCGTCGCCGCCGTCGTTGCCGCTGTCGTCGCCGCCGTGCGCGGCCTCCCACGCCCGGACGCCGCCCGCCCCGTACATCGGGCCGTCGTAGGTCAGACCACGGGCCTTCATCTCGTCGGACGCCTTGACGACCTGCACCTCGTCGCCGACCTGGAGGTAGGCGTACCAGGCCTTCGCGTCGTCGGCGGCGAGGTGGATGCAGCCGCCGGACGCGTTCTCCGGGTCGCCCTCGTGGAACGCGATGCCGCCGTCCTCGAAGAACACCGAGTACGGCATCGGGTCCGGCACGCCGTTGGTGAACGACTCGCCGCTGACGTGGTCGATGTCCTTCAGGTAGACGTGCAGGTCGTGCCCGACCGGCGTCGGCTCGGTCTTGCCGCCCGAGGCGATGTTCACCGGCCCGCGCGTGACCTTGCCGTCCTGGATCAGCCAGGCGCGCTGGGAGTCGAGGTCGACGCAGGCCTTCGCCGTCACCGAGCACGGGGTGCCCGGGACGAGCGGCTGCGCCCGCGCCGCCGCGGCGGCGGCGGACTCGCCGGTGGTCGGGTCCGGTGCCGTGTTCGGGGTGGCGGACGCGGGGGCGGCGAGCAGCACGCTCGTCACGGCCGTCACCACGCCGAGTCCCAGTCCGCCGTACAGATGCCGTTTGCGCACCGATGTCCTCCTCTAGTGCCGGCCCTGTCACCTGGCCGCTGTAGGGAGGACGGCCATCACCCGGTCAGGTTGCGCCGGGTGGCCGAGCATGTGCGGTCCGCAAGGGGGTATGTCCCTCGGCGTCCGGATTCATCCGGTTTCCCGCCGCCCCGGGCGCGCGGTCCGTGGCCGTCCGCCACGGCGCGTGCCCGGGGCACGCCGCTGTGTAGGGTGACCGTGCCGGTAGGGAGGCGTCTGGGTGCCTGGTGGCCCCCGCGGTCTTCAACACCGACGTGGCCGAGTATCTCGGTCAGGCGGGTTCGATTCCCGTCCGCCTCCGCTCCCGGCCGCGCGTGTCCGAGCGGTCAGAACCGCCACGTCGTCGCCCCGCCGGGCGCGATGCTCAGCGCCGTCGCCGACTCGGCGACGATCCGGTAGACGTGCCACGGCGGCCGCCCGGCGGACGGGGCGCTGAAGTCCGCCGTCAGCGCGGTGCCGGAGTCGTCGACCCGGCACGGCCAGTCCTCGGCCCAGTGCGCGGCCGTCCGCGCCACCGTCGCGGGGTCGGTGACCTGCTCCGCGGTGCCGCGGACGACGAGGTCGAACTTCTCGGTGGCCAGGCTCAGCGCGCATCGCGGGTCGCGGGCGAGGTTGCGGCCCTTGCGCGTCCGCTCACCGGTCTCGAACCAGAAGGTGCCGTCCACCCACAGCGCGCCGATGCCGGTCACGTGCGGGCCGCCGTCCGCGTCGAGGGTCGTGAGCCAGCTGGAGTGCCGGTTCGGCCCGCCCGAGCCGGGTGCCTGCGGGAAGCCGGCGTCGAGCCCGGCGGTGATCGTGCCCCAGTCGAGGGTGGGCAGGTCGTAGAGCGTGGCGAGGTTGGTGGCGTCCATGGTGGTGGGACCGTCGCCGACCGCGGCGCTCATCGGCCGTTCGGCGCGCCGCCGCCGCGGATGGTACGAGTGATCACCGGGACGAGGAGGTCGGACATGACGGGTCCGCTGGACGGGGTCACGGTCGTCGCGCTGGAGCAGGCCATCGCGGCCCCGCTGTGCACGCGGCACCTGGCCGACCTCGGTGCGCGCGTGATCAAGGTCGAGAACCCCGGCGTCGGCGACGCGAGCCGGCACTACGACGGCGTCGTCCGCGGGCTCGCGGCGCACTTCGTCTGGCTCAACCACGGGAAGGAGTCCGCCGAGCTCGACCTGCGCGAGGAGGCCGACCGGGCCGTGTTCGCCCGCCTCCTCGACCGGGCCGACGTGCTGGTCAGCAACCTGGCGCCGGGCGCGCTCGGCCGCCACGGGCTCGCTCCCGACGACCTGGCGCGGCGGCACCCGCGGCTGGTCGTCGTCGACATCTCCGGGTACGGCACGGGCGGTCCGCTCGACCACAAGCGGGCCTACGACCTGCTGATCCAGTCCGAGGGCGGCTCGTGCGCGATCACCGGCACGCCGGGTGCACCCGTCAAGCCGGGGGTACCCGTCGCCGACATCGGCACGGCGCTCTACGCCTACTCGGCGGTGCTGGCGGCGCTCTACGACCGCGAGCACACCGGGCGCGGCACCGTCGTGCGCGTCGCGATGCTCGACGTCCTCGCCGAGATGATGGGCTTCGCCCTCAACACGGTCGTGCACGGCGGCGAGCTCGTCCCGGTCGGCCTCGGCTCACCGACGGTCGCCCCCTACGGCGCCTACCCGACCCGTGACGGGCAGACCGTCGTGCTCGGGGTGACCAACGACCGGGAGTGGCGACGGCTCACCGAGGACCTGCTCGGCCGTCCCGACCTCGCGGCCGACCCGCGCTACGCCCGCAACTCGGACCGGGTCGGGCGCCGCGGCGAGCTCGACGCGATCGTGGGCGAGTGGTGCGCCCGTCACGACCTCGACGACGTGCGCGCCCGCGCCGACGAGGCCGGCATCGGCAACGCCCGGCTCAACGACGTGCACGACCTCGCCGCCCACCCGCAGCTGTCGGCGCGCGGCCGGTGGCGGGAGGTGGGCTCGCCGGTCGGGCCGCTGCCCGCGCTCGTCCCGCCCGCGCTCGGTACGGGATGGACGCTGCCCGACGCGCGGGTGCCCGCGCTCGGCGAGCACACCGACGCGATCCGGGCGGAGTTCGCGGCCGCGGATCCCCCGTGAGCGGCGATGGTCGCCATGGCGACCACCGCCGCTCACGAACCGGGGTGGACGGGAAGCCGGCTCCGGGGCCGACCGGGGACCGACGGGCGACTCAGAACTCAGGCGTCGAGCACCTCGCGCAGCCGGGCGGCGAACTCCGCCGGCTTGCCGGCGTAGGGGACGTCGCCGCCGGTGAAGCCGCCGTGGTGGCTCGGGAAGACGACGGCCTCCTGGCCGAGCCGCGCGGCGAGGGCCCGCGCCGTCCGCCCGGTGAAGCTCTCCCCGGACTCCTCGGCGACGCCGACGACGATCCGCGTGGGTGCCGCGGTCAGCGCCGCGACGTGCGGGACGTAGTCGGTGACGGCCAACGAGACGTCCGACAGCAGCGGGTCGTCGCGGCTCCCGTCGTCCTCCGACGGCATGCCGAACATCGCGGGGTCGGGTGTCGGCCGGGCGAAGTACGCGTCGGTGAACTCGCCCTGCCACGACGTCATCGCGATGAACGCCGCCATTCCGGCGCCGAACCCCTTCGCCCGGTACGCGTCGAGGAACCCGTCGCGGGCGCGGACCGCGGCGTCGGCGTCGGGCAGGACCGGGATCAGGGGCGGCTCGTGGGCGACGAGGGTCCGCACGTCGCCGGGGTGTTCCGCGACGAGCGCCAGGCCGGCGACGGCGCCGCCGCTGCTGCCGAACACGTCGACGGGGCCCGCGCCGAGGGTCTCGACGAGCCGGTGCAGGTCCCCGGCCTGGGTACGGGGGTCGTTGTCGGTGCGCCCGTCCCTGCGGACGCTGCGGCCGAGCCCCCGCGGGTCGTAGGTCACGGTGGTCCGGTCGTCCATCAGCGACGCGAGGGTCGTGAAGCCCTCGGCGGTCATCGGCTGGCCGATCAGGAGCAGGGGCGGGCGGCCGCCGGCGGTGGGCAGCGGACCGTGCACGTCGTAGGCGATGTCGGCCTCGGCGTCGCTGAGGGTTCGTGTCGTCATGCACGGTTGACGACGGCGCGCCCGCAAACTCATCTGTGCCCGGCGAAGCGGTCCCCGCGGGCCCCGTCACCAGCGGCGGGGCCCCACGCCGCGGGCCGATAGAGTCGGTGCCGCACGCCATCCCCAGGAGAGCTTCGATGACCCGACTGAGCCAGTCCGCCGAGCGCGTCACCGCGCTGCTCGCCGGCGCCGACCTCGCCACCGACGCCGCGGTGCGCGAGCTGCTGACCGAGACCACGGCGCGCCGCAGCCTGGACCTGTCGGACCTGCCGCCTGCCGAGCAGGCCGCCCTGATCGCCGCGCGCTCGCAGCAGCTGCAGCCCTCGGCCGACGCGCTCGCCGCCCGGATCGTCTCGGCGGCGGAGAAGGGCAGGCCGTTCGTCGCGAAGTTCGGGATCGACCCGACCGGCGCCGAGGTGCACCTGGGCCACTCCGTGCCGATGCAGATCCTGAGCCGCTTCCAGCGCATGGGCCACGACGTCGTCTTCATCGTCGGCGACATGACGGCGAAGATCGGCGACCCGTCGGGCCGTTCCGACGACCGCCCGGCGCTGACCGACGAGGACATCGAGCACAACCTCGCCACCTACCGCGAGCAGGTCAGCCCCTTCTTCGACTTCGACCGGGCGCACTTCCGGCGCAACGGCGACTGGCTGCGGAAGATCACGCTGCCGGAGATCATCGGCATCACGGCGCAGATCCCGGTGTCGATGTCGTTGCAGCGCGAGGACTTCCGCAAGCGGCTCGACGCCGGGCAGGGGCTCTCGCTCGCCGAGCTGATGTACTCGATCGTCATGGCGCTCGACTCCGTGGAGATCAACTGCGACCTCGAGGTCGGCGGCATCGACCAGTTCCTCAACATGCAGATGTGCCGCAAGGTCATGGAGATCAGCGGCCAGGTGCCGGAGCTGGTCGTCGCGACGTCGCTGATCGAGGGCACCGACGGCACCGGCGCCAAGATGAGCAAGTCCAAGGGCAACTACGTCCCGCTGACGGCCGCGCCCGGCGAGATCTTCGGCAAGATCATGTCGGTGCCCGACCGGCTCGTCGAGCCGTACTTCCGGGCCCTGTCGGAGTGGCTCGACGCGGAGCTCGCCGTCGCGGCGGAGCGGGTCGCGGCCGGCACGCTGCACCCGATGGACCTCAAGAAGGTCCTCGCGGGTGAGGTCACGGCGGCGATCCACGGTGTGGACGCGGCGATGAAGGCCCGCGACGAGTTCGCCGCACGCTTCTCCCGGCGTACCTTCGCCGAGGTCGACGACCTGCCGACGGTCGCGGACCTCGGGGTCAGCGTCACCGAGGCGGTCAAGGCGCTGGGCTTCGCCGCGAGCAACGGCGACGTCCGTCGCGTCGCGCAGCAGAACGGCCTGCGCCTGGTCGTGGAGGCCGACGGCGAGCAGGAGCAGCTGTCGCTCACCGCGGACGACGCCCGCGCGGTGCTCGCGGACCTCGTCAAGGACCGGCTCGACGGAAAGACCGGGGACTACTTCCTCAAGGTCGGGCGCAAGCTGGCACGCATCCGGGCCGACTGAGCCGGGTCGCCCGGGACGGGGCGACCGAGCCGGAACGGCGGTGCGTCGGCACCTGCGCTCTACCATCGCGGCATGAGCGGCGAGGAGACGCGCGACGGCGCCCGTCGGAAGAACGCGTCCCGGCGCGGTCGTGGCGAGGCCGGCGCCGACGACAGGGGAGCCCGGCCGAGCACCGCCCGCCGCGAGCTGGTGGAGAACGAGCTCTACGAGCACGCCACGCGCCTGTTCGCCGAACGGGGCTTCGCCGGCACCAGCCTGCAGGACATCGCCGACGCCCTCGGCATCACCCGGCCCGCGCTGTACTACTACGTGAAGAGCAAGGACGAGCTGCTCGCCAAGCTCGTCACCGAGGTCACCAACGGCCCGCTCGACGACCTGAACGAGCTCGCCGCGCGGACCGACCTCGACGCCGTCGCGAAGCTGCGCGGGGTCGTCGAGGTGATCGTGGGCAGGCGGACGGCGCAGCCCGAGCGGTTCCGGCTGCTCATCCGGTCCGAGGCGGAGCTGCCCGCCGAGCTCGTCGAGGCCTACGACGAGGGCAGGCGCGAGGTGCTCGCCACCATCGCCGGGATCGTGGAGGACGGCGTGCGTGCCGGGCGGTTCCGGCCCGTCGACGCCCGGGTCGCGGCGCTGGGCGTGCTCGGGATGTGCAACTGGGTGGCGTGGTGGTTCCACCCCGGTGGCCGGGACTCCGGCGAGTCGGTCGTCGCCCAGCTCGCGGACATGGCCGTCGGTGCGCTGCAGCGGCCCGACGGACACGTCCTCGACGGCGAGGGTCCCGCCGCGGCGCTGAAGATGCTCCGCCAGGACCTCGACCATCTCGAACGCATCCTGGACGTCTGATCGTCCCGCGCTCCGGGCCCGCAGCCGGGCCGCTTCCCGCCGCACGCGCTCCCGCAGCGCTGTACGCGGCGGGGTTCGTCACGGCGTTCGGGGCACACGCGGTCGCGGCGACCGTCGGGTCGGAGGCCGGGATCGACGCGATGTCGCTGTTCTCCCTCGGCGTCGTCCTCGCCGTGTACGACGGCGCGGAGGTGCTGCTCAAGCCCGTCTTCGGCTCCCTCGCCGACCGGTGGGGGCCGCGACGCGTGCTCACCGGCGGGCTGGTCGCCTTCGCGCTGGTGTCCGGCGGGTACGCCGTCGTCGCGGCCACGGGTGCGGTCGCCACCGGGCCGGGCGCGGTCGTCGCCCTGACGCTGGCGCGGCTCGGACAGGGCGCGGCGGCGTCGGCCTTCTCACCGGCCGCGGGAGCGATGGTCGGCCGGCTCTCCCCGACCGGGAAACAGGGCCGCGCCTTCGGGTCCTACGGCGCCTGGAAGGGCCTGGGCTACACCGGGGGTCCGCTGCTGGGCGGGGTCGTCGTCCTGCTCGGCGGGCTGTCGGTGCTCTTCGCGACGCTCGGGGCGCTCGCTGCACTCGTCGCGGTGTGGGTGCTCCTCGCGGTGCCCGTGCTCGACCCGCTGCCGCGGCGCCGGCAGACGGTCGTCGACCTGGTGCGCAGGCTCGGGTCGCCCACCTTCCTGCGTCCGACCGCCGCGCTCGCCGCCGGCACCGCCGCGCTCTCGGTGGGGGTCGGTTTCCTGCCGGTCCTCGGCGCGGCGGCCGGACTCGGCCCGGTCGCCACGGGTGCGGCCGTCGCGCTGCTCGCCCTCAGCTCGACGCTGGTGCAGCCGCGCGCGGGCCGCGCGCACGACCGCGGGACCCTCGGGACGAGGGCCGCGCTGCTGCTCGGGTTCGGCCCGATTATCGCCGGGTTCGTCGTCGCCGCGACGGTCCCCGGGCTGCCCGGGCTCGTGCCCGCGGCCGTCGCCATCGGGTTCGGCGTCGGGACCCTGACCCCGGTCGCCTTCGCGACGCTCGCCGCGACCTCGCCGCCCGAGCGACTCGGGCAGACCATGGGCTCGGCCGAGCTCGGCCGCGAGCTGGGCGACGCCGGTGGACCGTTGCTCGTGGGCGCGGTCGCGGCCGGGGCGTCGACCGGCGTCGGCCTGGCGGTGCTGGCCGGTGTCCTCGCCGTCACCGGCGCGGCGAGCCTGGTGCGGACCGGCGGCACCGCCCCGCACGGGCCCGATGCCGGGGCGGACTAGCGGATCCGGGCGCCGTAGACGTGGTCGACCGTCATCGTCATGAGCACGCGGCGGTCGTCGACCATCACGCGCCGGTACTCGTCCCAGTCCGGGTGCTCCCCGGCCGCCGACCGGTAGTACTCGACGAGGGCCTGCACCTCGGGCCCGTCCGGGTCGGTGCCGGGACCGACGAGCGTCGCGACCCCCTCGACCGTCGCCCAGCCCCACCCGTCGGCACTGGTCACCTCGAGCGTCGCGCGAGGGTCGCGGCGCAGGTTGGCGGTCTTCGCGCGGCCCTCCGTCATCGACACGCGCACGACACCGGCCTCGCGGTCGTAGAACGGCGTGACGGGGGAGAGCTGCGGACGGCCGTCGGACTTGATGGTCGCCAGCACGCCGAGGCGGCTCTCCGCGAGCAGGGCGTGGGGGTCGAACGAGGAGTCGCTCATGACCCCGGCAACCCTGCCCGCGGCGGCCCGTATTCCGCCGTCAGTGGAACGGCTTGTGCGGGATCTCGGCGTCGTTGAGCTGCTGCTCGGGGTCGACCCAGATCGCGTCGTCCTCGATCTTGCAGGCGTACACGGGGATCGGGCTCACCGCCGGTACCCCGCGCGGTTCACCGGTGCGCAGGTCGAAGCAGGAGTTGTGGGCCGGGCAGATCAGCGTGTCGTCCTCCTGCAGGTAGCCCTCGTTGAGCGGCTGCTGCTGGTGGGTGCACGTGTTGTGCACGGCGACGGCCTCGTCCTCGTAGAGCCGGACGACGCAGATCGGCTCGCCCTTCATCTCCACGACCATCATGTCGCCCTCCTCGAGCTGGTCGAGGTCGGCGACGGCTTCCCATGCCATGGCTGCTCCTAGTTGGTGGTGGGGGCACTGCGCGTCCGGGTGCGGCCCTCCGCCGGTGCAGCCGAGCCCGCCGCCGACCGCGTGCCGCGCGCCCGCGGCTGCGACCCCCGCACCTCGACCCAGCCGTTGCGGATGCGGGTCGGCAGCACGGGCTGGGGATGGTGGGCGGGTCCGCGCACGATGTGGCCGTCGCGCAGGTCGAACAGCGACTCGTGCAGCGGGCAGGAGATGACGCAGTCCACGACCTCGCCGCGGCTGAGCAGGCCGCCCGCGTGGCTGCACAGGTCGTCGAGGGCGTACACCTCGTCGCCGGCGCGGTGCAGCACCACCTGCCTGCCCTCGACGACGACGCCGGTGGTCGCGCCGTCGGGCAGGTCGGCCTCCTCGACCGCCTTCACCCAACGGTTGGGGCCCGACGTCGTCGCGACCCGGTTGACCATGAGCGCGCGACCCTGCACGAGGTGCCCGCCGACGTACCCGGCAGCGGCGGTCACCGCCATGCTCGCGACGCTCAGCGCCTGCGCCGGGCGGCGCCTGCCCGCGACACGCGCGGCGAGGGAGGCGGCCTGCAACGTCGTGCCGGCGAGGTTCATCATGCCGTGCAGCAGCCCGACCCGACGGTCCTCGCCGTCGCTGACGGTCCAGTCCGTCGCGCCCGTCGCGACCGTGGCCGCCGCGGCGGCGAGCCCGGCCGCGCTCAGGGCGCCGGCGGGATCGAGGCGGCTGCCGGCCGGACGCACGTCCTTGCCGAGGAGGTCGAGCACCACCGTGCCCGCCCAGAAGCCGATCGGCAGGTCGCTGAGCGCGGCGTGCAGCGAGTGCCCGGCCCAGCGGCCGCCGTGCATGAGCTCGACGGCGATGTTGCCGCGATGGCGGTCGTAGACGGGCAGGACGGCAGCGGCGACGTTCTCGTCGAGGTCGCGCAGCCACGGCCAGCGGGTGATCGCGGCGAAGAGGTCGCGGTGCCACGTCGTCAGCCGGGACGCGCCCCCGGGCGCCGGTGCGCCTGACGGTGTGTCCGAACTCGACATCGCAGCTCCGTCCGTCGTCGTGTCGCCCCGTCGCGATGTCTCGCATGGTCGCATCGCGGCGGTGTGCCCACCATCACTCACTTTCTCGCCCGGTGATGATCGGGCGGTTGCGCGACGATCACGCTGGTGAGGGGCCTGGGTCCGGTCAGGACGCCACCCGGTCCGGCGAGCCCCGGCACGGTGTCCGCTCACTCCGAGTAGGACTCGAACGCCGCGAGCCGCGACCAGTCGGGCGAGGTCAGCTCGTGCAGCCGCAGGATCCGGCCGTCGCGGTACTCACAGACGAGGACGACCTCGATGAGTAGATGTCGACGAGCGAGGCGTCCTCGGCCTCGACCATCCGCACGAACATCTCGCGCATCCGCTGCTGCAGCACCGTCATGTCCCCGACCCTGCCCGGCGGGGCGCCCGGCACGGAAGTCACACACCGCGCAGCCCGTGCGAGTCCACGGGTGACGACGCGTGAGGGGAGCCCGACATGCCGCGGACCGAACCCAGGTGGGTCCTCGACGAGGACGACGCGATCGAGGTGCTCGCGTACCTGGTCACGGCGGCCCGCACCCAGGTCGACGAGGCCGCCGAGTACGGCCCGCTGCGGCTGCTGACGGCCGCCCGCAGGCTCGCCGGCCTGCTCGCGCCGCGTGCGTCGGAGCCCACGGCGACGTTCGTCCGCGACCACGTCGAGCCGATGCCCGAGCTCGCGGTGCCACGCCAGGGCCGCGACGAGTACGTCGCGCGGCTCGACGGCCTGTGCGCCGAGCTGGGCTCGTTGCTCGCGCAGCGCTACGTGCCGGGCCGGTCGTCGTGAGCGCCGCCGGGCCGGTCGACACGAGCGCCGCCGGAGCCGGGCCGGGCCGCGACGCGGAGCCGGGCCGCAACCCCGTCCTCGCGGCGATCCGCAGCCGCCGGGTGGTGCGCGCGATGACCGGCGAGCCGCTGGCCCGCGCGACCCTCGAGGCGATCCTCGACGCCGTCCGCTGGGCACCCACGGCAGGCAACCGGCACCTGCAGCGCTTCGTCGCGAGCGACGATCCCGGCACCCTGCGGGCGTTGCGGATGGTGTCGCCGGGGATGCTGCAACGGCCTGCCGCGGTCGTCGCCGTCTGCGTCGACCGGGACCTCGCCGCCGACTACGGGTTCGCGCCGGACGCGCGGAGCCTGTCCGTCGACGTCGGCACCGCGACCGCGACGTTGCTGCTCGCGGCGCACGCGCTCGGCGTCGGCTCCGGACCGGTCACGTCCTTCAGCCGGGTGGCGGCGGCCGCGGTCCTGGACGTCCCGAGCGGCTGGACGGTCGAGCTCGTCGTCTGCCTCGGGCACCCGGCGCCGGTCGAGCCGGGCCGGCTGGGCCGCGGCCGGGTCACCTGGCGCGACCTCACGGTCTGGGCACCGCGCGACGCCGGCTGAGCCGGGTCAGTCCGCGTCGGCCCACAGCTCCAGAGCGATGTTGTCGGGATCGCGGAACTCCAGGAGGTAGCCGATGCCGATGTCCTTGACACCGGCGTGCTCGACGCCCAACTCCTCGAGGCGCCTCGCGGCCGCGTCGAGGTCGGCCCGGCCCGGGAGCTTGAAGCTCAGGTGGTCCAGGCCCGCCCGGTCCTCGGTGAACTGGTCACCGCTGGGCGCGACGGGCCGCAGTCCGAAGAACCCGCCGGGTACCTGGTAGACGACACCGCCGAAGAGCCACCACATGTCCTGCTGGGTGGACTCGTCGGCGTCCGGGGGCATCTCGAAGGCGATCGGCAGGCCGAACACGTCGTCGTAGAACTGCTTCGATCGCCCGAGGTCGGTGACGGTGATCCGCACATGGGAGAACCCGGTGACAGGAAGGGACATGGCGGGAGTGTTCCCCCGGGCGCGGATCGCGTCACCTGGCCGGACGGACAGGCCCGTTCAGCCTCGTCCGAGCGCCTGCAGGGCCGCCGCGACCGTGGGGAACGACCGGAACCGCAGCAGCTGGTAGCGGTCGCGACCGCTGAGGGTCATCGTGTGCTTCGACGTCCCGACGAGGTCGAGGGTGAGGCCGTGCGCCTCGGCGACCTCGCGGGCGCGCAGCAGGACGGTGGCCGTCCCGGGTGCCATGCCGGTCACCCCCGAGAGGTCGACGAGCACGTGCCGCGTCGCGCCGTCGCCTGCCGCGACGACGTGCCCCCTGGCGTCGACGATGCGCAGCAACCGGTTCGCCGTCGCGGCGTCCAGGTCACCCGAGACCCGGACCAGGTGCACGGTCGGGGTCGGGGACTCGATCGCGAGGAACCCGGGGTGTGCGAGCGTCATCGGCCGCCTCCGTCTGCGCGGGAGCGGCTTCTTCACCCCTGGACCGTCGGCGGCGGGAAGCCGCCCACCCCGACCTTACCGCGGAGTGGTCGCCCGTGAGAGGACGTCGCGGGCCGATCGGACGACCGCCTCGTCGAGCATGCGGCCCGTGCGGGGGTCGACGGCGACGCCCGAGCCCGCGGACTCCAGCGTCTCGACGATGCCCCGGGCGCGGTCGAGCTCGTCGGTGGACGGGGTGAACGCCGCGTTGATCGACGGTACCTGCCGGGGATGCACCGCCGTGCGCGCCCGGAAGCCCTGGCGGAGCAGGGCGGCGGTGCTCGCGACGAGCGCGTCGTCGCTCACCGTCAGGTCCGTCTCGACGGGGGCGATCGGGCCCGCGAGCCGCGCCGCCGCCGACGCGACGACGAGCTGCGCGCGGTGCGGGGCGAGCTCGGCCCGGTCCGGACCCGGTACGACGCCCAGCTCGGCGGCGAGGTCGGCCTCGCCGATGGCGAGCCGCGCGACGCGCGGCCCGCGGGCGAGCGCCGCGGTCTCGAGCAGGCCCGCCGCCGTCTCGACGACCGGCACGACCGCCACGGACCCGGTGGCCATCCCGGCGGCCCGTTCGGCGTCGGCGAGAAGGGAGTCGATGCGGTGCAACGATTCCACGCTCGCCTTGGGCAGCAGGACACCCGCGAGCGCCGGGCCCGTCACGGCCGCGACGTCGGCGTCGAGCCGGTCGGCGTCGACGCGGACCCAGTTCTGCGGGCCCGGGCCCGTCGGGGCCAGCGCGGCGAGGTGCCGGGCCACCGCCGCGCGGGCGCGGTCCTTCGCCGCGGCGGCGACGGCGTCCTCGAGGTCGAACACCAGCGCGTCCGCGCCGCGCTCCGCGGCACGGGCGAAGCGGTCCTCGCGGTCGCCCGGCACGTAGAGGTAGCTGCGCGGACGCACCGGCGTCAGCTCCGTCCGGTCGGCCGGTGCAGGTAGCCGCCCACCGCGTCGCCGACGACCTTGCGGTCGGCCAGCACCTGGTGCCCGCGCACGAACGTGTCGGTGACGACCGCGTCGAGCTCGAAGCCCTCGAACGGCGTGTACTCCTGCGCCGACTCCGAGTCCGCGGCCCGGACCGTCCAGTGCACGGTCGGGTCGAGCAGCGCGACGTCGGCGTCGAACCCGACGGCGATGGCGCCCTTGGTGCGCAGGCCGAACCGCTGCGCCGGGTTCCACGAGGTCAGCTCGGCCACCCGCTGCGTCGAGAGCCCGCGCTTGGTGCCCTCGGAGTACAGCCCGGCGAGCAGGTACTCCGCGCCGCCGAACCCGGACTTGGCGACGAAAACGTCGTCGCGCGGGTCGCCGAACTTCGTCTCGTCGCGGCAGCACGCGTGGTCGGAGACGACCCAGTCGAGCTCACCGGCGAGCAGGTGCGTCCACAGCGCCTCGACGTCCTCGCGCGGGCGGATCGGCGGGTTCACCTTGGCGCCCAGGCCCGACGCGGTGTCGACGTCGGCGAGCAGGTGCCCGATCGTCACCTCGCGGCGGAAGTCGATGTGCGGGAAGGCGCCCGCCATGCGCAGCGCGGCGTCGACGGCCTTGGCCGAGCTGAGGTGCAGCAGGTTGATCTTCGGCAGGCCGGTCTCGTGCGCCAGGTACGACGCGATCGAGACGGCGAGGCCCTCGGAGTGCGGCGGCCGCGACGCCGAGTAGGCCCGCAGCCCGGTCAGCGACCCGTCGGCCTCCACGATCTTCTGGTACGCCGTCATGATCTCGGCGGTCTCGCAGTGCAGGCTGAGCGAGATCTCCTCGGCGAGGTCCGGGAACCGCTCGCGGGCCGCCTGGATGCCGCGCATGACGAACTCGAAGTGCGCGAGGTCGTAGCGCTCGCCCTCGGGCGTCATGAGGAACGAGCTCTGGTCGTTCGAGCGTCCGTGCAGGCCGTGCCCGCCGTAGAACATGAAGATCTTGAACGAGGTGACGCCGAACTCCTCGACCAGGCGCGGGATCTCGTCGATGTGCTCGCGCATCATCGGCGCGAGGTGGAACGCGTAGTCGACGAGCGCGCGCCCGGCAGAGGCGTCGAGGACCTCGGGGAAGAAGTCGCGGTAGGCGCCGCCCTTGTTCAGGTAGTACTGCCCGGTGCGCATGTAGTTCAGCGCGGTGGTGACGCCGCCCTGCGCGCACGCGCGGCTCTCGATCGCGGTGTCCTCGGACAGCGGGTTGTAGATGCCCCAGTGCTGGTGGGCGTCGACGACGCCGGGGAAGGCCAGCTTGCCGGCTGCGTCGACGACGGTGGTGGCGTCCTCGACCGGGATGCCCGGCTCGAGGCGCACGATCTTCCCGTCCACGACGCCGATGTCGAGGCGCTCGGGCTCGGGCCGGTCATGGCCGGCAACGGCGGCGTTGGTGATGAGCAGGTCGAGTGCCACTGCTACTCCTCGGTGTCGGAGAAGGTCGGGGTGAGCCGGGCCAGCAGGCGGCCGACGACCGCGGGGTCGTCGGAGGCGGCCAGGCCCAGCACGGTGTCGGTGACCTCGTCGGCGACGGCGCCGGCGACGTCGGCCGGGAGCGTCACCGCGAGGTTGTCGCGGAACTTGCGGGCGTGCTCGGCGTCGGTCAGCGGCCGGTCGGGGCCGCCGCGGTTGGTGAGGACCTCCTCGGTCCACTCCCGCCCGTCGGCGGTGGTGACGCGCAGGACCGCCGGGAACTGGTGCGGGAACACCGCGTCGCAGCGGGCGTCGGCGACGACGTCGACCTTGGCCATCAGCGCGCGCCGGTCGGGGTCGGCGGCCAGCGCGTCGGTGTAGTCGGCGAGGGCGGCGCCGAGGCCGCCGCCGCCGAACAGGCCGACGGCCACGGCGTACGGACCGGAGAACTGCGCCTGGTAGCCGGTGACCGGCGCGCGCTTGGTCTCGATGGGCTCACCGATGGTGCGGATCACCGCGCCGGGCACGCCGAGCGTCGCCGACGTGACGTCCTGCGGCCGCACCCCGCGCTCCCGCAGCCGGGCCGCGGCGTCCACCGCGGTGTGGGTGAAGTGGTTGGCGGGGTAGGGCTTGAAGAAGATCCCGGGCACCGCCCACTCGTCGCCGAGGCCGTCGGTGATCGCGGCCGGGTCGGCCTCGCCGCGCAGGAACGCCTCGAAGAACCCGAAGCGGCCCTCCAGGACCGTCGGCGGGCCGCTGAACCCGCGGCGCACCAGTTGCGCGGCCGTGACGGCCGAGTGCGCGGCCCAGCCGCAGTGCACCCGCTTCACCGTGCCGCCCGTGCGGTTGGCCTCGATGACCCCGGCCGCCATCGACGCGGTGATGCCGAGCGCGTCGCGCACCCCGTCCTCGCCGAGGTCCAGCAGCAGCGCGGCCGCGGCCGCACCGCCCATCGCGCCGCAGATCGACGTCGCGTGCTGGCCGTGCTCGAAGAACACCGAGTTGCCGAGCCGCTCGTCGTAGCCCGCCATGCCGAGCCGGACGGTGATCTCCAGCCCGACGGCGATCGCCTCCACCGTTCGTGCGCCCGACGCGCCGGCGTACTCCGCGGCGGCGAGCGCGGCGGGGACGACCGCGGCGCTGGGGTGCAGCACGGACGGGAGGTGCGTGTCGTCGTAGTCCAGCGAGTGCGCGGTCACGCCGTTGGCGAAGGCCGCCCACGCCGCGGGCACCGCGGCGGGCAGCCCGACGGCGTGCGCCTGCGGGGCGCCGCCCTGCTCCGCGACGTGGTCCAGGGCGGCGCGGCTCGTCGGCAGGTCGAGCGCGGCGACGCAGAGCCCGAGGACGTCGAGCACGCGGCGGCCCACGCTCGCGGCGACGTCGCCGGGCAGCTGGCTCTGCGTGGACTTCGCGGCGAACGCCGCGAGGTGCTCGGCGAGGGTGCGCTCAGCCACCGCCGACCACCGCCAACGGCCGGACGGGCGACCCGGTCGCGCCGAAGAGGGCGAGCGGGCTCAGCACGAACAGGAACTCGTGGACCCCCGCGGCGGCGAGGTCGTCGAGCGCCATGGCCTCGATGATGTAGATGCCCGCCTCGACCAGCAGCACCCGGTGGGCCGGCAGCACGGCGTGCCCGGCGCCGGGGGCGAGGCGCTCGAACGCGATGGTGTCGGCGCCGGCGGCGTGCACCCGACGCTCGGCGAGCCACTGCGCGCCGGCCTCGGAGACCCCCGGGACCCCGGAGTCGTGCCCCACGTACGTGCGCGGGTCGGGATCGTCGAAGTGCCGTCCCCAGCCGCTGCGGACCAGCACGACGTCGCCCTCGGCCGGGACGGTGCCCTGCCGCTCGACGGTCGCGTCGAGGTCGTCGCGGGTGATCTCGTACCCGTCGGCGCAGTGCGGCAGGCCGAGCGTCGCGGGGACGTCGAGGAGGATCCCGCGCCGGACGATCGGTGCGATGGTGTGCGCGCCGAGCGCGGCGTACCGGCCGCCGACGCCCGCCTCGTGCGCGTCGGACCCGTCGTGCAGCCTGCCGTCCTGGGAGACGTGCGACAGCGCGTCGATGTGGGTGCCGACGTGCGTGCCCATCGTGATCATGTCGTTGGCCGCCGACGCCCCGTCGGACCGCACCCGGTCGCCGTGGCGGCGGGGGAGGGTGTGCCAGTAGGGCGGGTGGTTGGGCGACTGCGGCATACCGATGCTCAGCGGGCGGCCCAGGTCGTGGACCGTCACGCCGCCGGCGAGGGCGGCCAGGAGCGGGTCGGCCCGCTCGGTCGTCGTGGGGGTCATGCGTCCTCTCCGTCTCGCGGAGGCGGCGTCAGTTGACGACGCCGCGCTCCCGCAGCTCGGCGACGGCGTCCGGGTCCATGCCCAGCTCGCCGACGAGCAGTTCGTCGGTGTCGGCACCCGGTGGGCGCCCGGTGAACCGGATCGACCCCGGGGTCCTCGACATCCGCCACATCACGTTGTGCATGGCCATCGGCCCGAGGTCGGGATCCTCGACCTTCGTGATCATCTCCGTGGCCCGCACGTGCGGGTCGGAGACGATGTCGCTCGCGTCGTAGATCGGGGCGACCGCGGCGCCGGCCGCGGCGAACGCCTCGGCGACCTCGTCGCGGGTGCGTGCGGCGATCCAGTCGCCGACGTAGCGGTCGAGCAGGTCGGCGTGCTCGGCACGCTGGGCACCCGTCGCGAACCAGGGTTCGGCGATCACCTCGGGGTGCCCGACGAGCTCCATGACGCGTTCGGCGACCCTCTGCGCGCTCGTCGAGACCGCGACCCAGCGGTCGTCCTTCGTGCGGTAGGTGTTGCGCGGGGCGTTGTTCGACGACCGGTTGCCGTTGCGGGTGCCGATCTCGCCGAGCTGGTCGAAGACCGTCGGGCCCGGACCGACCGCGGCGAGGATCGGCTCCAGCAGGCTCATGTCGATCACCTGGCCGCGGCCGCGCTCGTCGCCGGGCGCGTTGTCGCGCGCGAACAGCGCCATCGCCACCGCCGACGACGCCGCGATCCCGGCGATGCTGTCGGCCAGCCCGAACGCAGGCAGCGTGGGCGGCCCGTCGGGCTGCCCGGTGAGGTGGGCGAACCCGCTCATCGCCTCGGCGAGGGTCCCGAAGCCGGCCCGCGCCGCGTACGGCCCGGTCTGCCCGAACCCGGTGACGCGCACCAGGATCAGGCCGGGGTTGAGCTCGTGCAGCACGTCCGGGCCGAGGCCCCAGCGCTCGAACGTGCCGGGCCGGAAGTTCTCGACGACGACGTCGGCGGTGGCCGCGAGCTCCTTGAAGACCGCGGCACCGGCGGGATCGGACAGGCTCAGCCCGATCGTGCGCTTGTTGCGCGAGATCTCCTTCCACCACAGCGGGACGCCGTCCTTGGACCGGCCGTGCCCGCGCATGCTGTCGCCCGCGACGGGGTGCTCGATCTTGACGACGTCGGCGCCGTAGTCGCCGAGGATCTGGCAGCACAGCGGCCCGGCGAGGATCGTCGAGGCGTCGATCACGCGGATCCCGGCGAGCGGGCCGGCGGCCGTCCCCACAGAGGCAGGGCCGTCGTTCACAGGGCCGTCGTTCACAGGGCCGTCGTTCACAGGGCCGTCGTTCACAGGGCCGTCGTGCACAGGGTTCTCGGTCATAGGGCATCCACCACCCCGTCGGGCTGCCACCCGAGCTCGAGGCTGATCTTGTGCGCGGCCGCGACGACGCGGGCGCCGTACTCGGCCTGCACGTCGGCACCGAACCGGTCGACCGGCCCGCACAGCGACACCGCGCCGAACACGCCGCCGTCGGCGAGCAGCACCGCTGCGGCGACGCTGCCCGCGCCGTGCTGGCGCTCGCCGCGGCTGCCCGCGTAGCCGCGCTCGCGGATCGACGCGAGCTCGGCGCGCAGCCGCTCCGCGGAGGTGATCGTGTGGTCGGTGACGGCGGCGAGCGCGTGCGACTCCAGGTACTCCTCGACCTCGGTGTCCGAGAGCGCCGCGAGGATCGCCTTCGACGACGAGCCCGCGTGCAGCGCGTGGGCGGTGCCCAGCGCGACCGACATCCGGATCTCGTGCGGCGACAGCACCTGGTCGATGTAGACGCGCGCCGCGCCCTGGCGGGCCGACAGCGTGGCCGTCTCGCCGGTCTCCTGGACCAGCCGCTGCAGGTGCGGACGGGCCACCCGCGGCACGTCGAGACCGCGCAGCGCGGCCATCCCGACCTGCAGCGCGCCCGTACCCAGCCGGTAGCGCTTGGTCACCTCGTCGAACGCGAGGAACTCCAGCGACGCGAGCTCCTTGAGGATGCGGTGCGCGACCGTCTTGGACAGCCCCAGCTCGCGCGCGATCGCCGAGACCCCCATCGCCTCGGGCGCCCGCTCGGCGAGCGTGCCGATCACGCCGAGCGCCCGGGCCAGGCCCGAGCGCGACGCGGTGTCCGGCACCGCGGCATCGGATTCGGTGACGTCGAGACCCGTCGGCAGCACGTGCATGTCCCCCCTGTCGGTGCCGGTCACGGCCGCCCCCTGGCGTCGAGCGTGACCGGGGCACCGGACCGCAGCGCGTTGGAGTACGGGCAGACCTGGTGGGCCCGCTCGACCAGCTCGTCGAGTGTGGCCTGCGGGCAGTCGGGTGCGTCGACGGTGAGCGCGGCGCTGATCGAGTACCGGCCGTCGTCGCCCGCGTGCAGGGAGACGGCGGCGGTCACGGTCGGGTCGCCGACGGCGACGCGGGCGGCGCGGGCGGCGCCGTGCAGCGAGCTCAGGAAGCAGGCCGCGTACCCGGCGGCGAACAGCTCCTCCGGGTCGGTGCCCTTGCCGGTCCCACGGGTGGCGGGCCGGGCCAGGTCGAGGTCCAGCGAGCCCGACGTCGAGCGGGCGTGCCCGTCGCGGCCGCCGGTCGCGGCGACCTCCGCGGTGTGGAGCGCGGTCCCCGGGCCGGTCCCCGCGCTCATCGGGCACCGCCGGCGTGCGCGGGCTCGCGCAGGACGTAGCGGGCGAGCTCGTCGGCGAACGCCTCGGGCTGCTCGTCGGCGACGAAGTCGGTCCCGCCCGGGATCGTGACGAGCCGCGCGTGCGGCAGCGCCGCGGTGACCCGGGACGTCATCCGGTCGACGAGGTCGTCGGCGCCGTGCAGCAGCAGGACCGGGAAGGTGTCGAGCCGGTCGGTGTCGACGACGTGGTCGAACACGGCGCGGTAGGCCGTCGCGTAGTCGGGGCCGGTCTGCAGGTACTCGATGACCTGCCGGTCGGTCTCCGCGACGCCCAGCCGCGGGTAGAGGCCCTTCACACGGTCGCGGATGACCCGCAGGTGGCTGCCGTCCTCGGCCGGCTCGTAGGGCGGGGCGTAGACCGTCTTCTTCTCGACGCGCTCGGCGTCGTCGTAGAGCGGCAGACCCTGCAGCACGACGCCGTCGACCCGCTCGGGCTGCTGGAACGCCGCCTCCGCGGCGATCACGGCGCCGGTGTGCTGGCCGAGCAGGTGCACCCGGCCGAGGCCGACGGCGTCGGCGAACGCCCAGGCCGCCTCGGCGTACTCCGGGATCGACCACGTCGTCGGCGTCGGGTCGGACATGCCGAAGCCGGGTGTGTCGGGCGCGACGACGCGCAGCCCGCGCCGGGCCAGCGGCTCGACGACGGCCTCGTACGTGGCCGACGACAGCGGCGACTGGTGCAGCACCAGCACCGTCGGCGCGTCCGGGTCGCCGCCGTGGCGGTAGTGCACCTGACCCCACGGCAGGTCGACGTACCCGCGGGCGGCGCGGCCCCCCATGCTCCTCACGCCGGCTCCTCCGTGCTCGCAGCCATCGCGGCCATGATCTCGATGACGTGCTTGATCCCGGCCCGGTAGTCCTCGAGCAGGATCTGCTCGTTCGGGCCGTCGACGCCGGAGTCGGCGCGCGACACGCCGACGCCGACGATCGGCCGGTCGGCGAGCACGCCCTGGTTGCCGATCCACTGCGTGTAGGGCTCGATGACCGGCTCGGCGCCGTAGGTGCGCCGGGCGGCGTCGGCGACGAGCGCGACGAACGGGTCGCGGTGGTCGGTCAGGCTGGGCCGGCTGGTGGCCATGACGTCGATCTCGACGTCGGCGAAGCCGGTCCGGTCCAGGTGGGCGCGGATCGCGTCGAGTACCTGCTGGGGGTCCTGCCCGGCGACGAGCCGGATCTCGACCTTGGCCGACGCCTCGGCGGGGATGCCGAGGGTGACGTCGTCGCGGTCGTCGCCGCCGGTGAGGCTCGCGATCGTCATCGTCGGCCGGGTGCGGATCGCGACGGCCGCCTCCCGGTCGTCGACACCACCGATGAACCCGTCGACCTCGGCGCGGCGGCGCAGGAAGTCACCGTCGAACTCGACGTCGGCCAGCAGCGCGAGCTCGTCCTCGGTCGGCGGCCGGGCGCCGTCGGCGAAGCCGGGGACCCCGACGGTGCCGTCCGGGGAGACCATCCCGGCGAGCGCGCCGACGAGCCGGGTCGTGGCCGACGCGAGCAGCGCCGTGTTCTGGCTCGTCAGGTCGCGGGGCAGG
The DNA here is from genome assembly GCF_036984265.1 of Pseudonocardia sp. D17. Classification (NCBI taxonomy): domain Bacteria; kingdom Bacillati; phylum Actinomycetota; class Actinomycetes; order Pseudonocardiales; family Pseudonocardiaceae; genus Pseudonocardia; species Pseudonocardia sp. D17. The sequence continues at coordinate 128,538 of NZ_BPRG01000050.1, forward strand.
GTGCGGACCTTGAGGCGCAGGTAGAGCACGCCCTTCTCGGCGAGCTTGAGCAGCGGGCGGCCCGTGCTGTCGCGCCACGAGTTCTCCCACAGCGCCGCGTCGGACGCGACCCGCTCGGCGTGCGCGGCGGTGAACGAGCCGAGTCCGGGGGAGTGCAGCATCTGCTTGCCCTCCATGATGAACACGCTGGTCACCGGCGGGGTGAGGCCCGCGAGCCGCCACGCGGCGACGGCGTGCAGCCGGGACATGATGACGCCCTTGTCGTCGGCGACGCCACGGGCGTAGAGCGCGCCGTCGCGGATCGCCGCCTCGTAGGGCCCGCTCACCCACTCGGAGTCGTCACCCGCGGGCTCCACCTCGACGTCGTAGTGGGTGAAGTGCAGCAGCCGCTTGGGCCCGCCGGGCACCTCGGCGAGCACGTACGGGTGCGAGTGCTCCCACGGGATGACGTCGGCCGTCGCGCCGTGGCGTCGCGCGGACTCCGCGAGCCACTCGGCGGTCGCCTTCATCTGCTCGGGCTCCTGGCGGCGGCTGCGGAACCGGCACAGCTCCTGCAGCTCGGCGACGAACTCGTCGAAGTGCGCGTCGACGGCGGCGAGCGCGGCGTCGATGTCGGCACGGGTCGGTGCGGGGGCCGTGCTCAGCTGGGTGCTTCCGGGCGCGTCGCCCACGGGGTCCTCCGGGAAAGGGGTGTCGGGGAAGGGCGGGGTGGTGGTCAGTGGATGGTCACGCCGCCGTCGACGAAGATCGTCTGGCCGGTGACCATGCCCGCCGCGGGGCTGAGCAGATAGGCCACCGTGTCGGCCACGTCCTGGGTTCCGGCCATGCGGCCCAACGGGATCGTGGCCATCTTCTCGGTCATGTAGGCGTCGTCGACCCGGAGGTCGGCGGTCATGTCGGTCGGCACGATCGTCGGTCCGACGGCGTTGACGCGGATGCCGTCGGGCGCCCACTCCAGTGCGAGCACCCGGGCCATGTGCATGACACCGGCCTTGCTGACGCAGTAGCCCAAGGTGTTCAGCACGGCGACGTGGCCGTTGGTCGAGCCGATGTTGACGATCGAGCCGGACGTCTCCGCCAGCGCCGCGCGGGCGGCCCGGCAGACGCGGAACGTGCCGGTCAGGTTGACGTCGAGGACCTCGGTGACGGACTCGGCCGTCATCGTCGCCGCCGGGCCGCGACGCACGATGCCCGCGCCGTTGACGACGTGGTCGAGCCGGCCGTGCCGCGCGAGGACCTCGGCGACGACCGCGTCGGCCGACTCCTGCGACCGCACGTCGAGGGTGTGCCGCGAGTGCGGCTCGCCGAGCGTGTTGGTCCACTCCCCGGCGGGGAGCACGTCGGCGCTCGCGACGGTCGCGCCGCGCTCGGCGAGCGTCTCGGCGATCGTCTGCCCGATGCCGCGGGCCGCGCCGGTGACGAGCGCGACGCGCCCCGCGAACGAGTTCGGGTCCTGCCTGGTCATGCGGCGATCACCCGGCTCTCCTCGGCCCAGAACGCGATCTTGCGCTGGGCGAACCGGATCAGGAAATGGGCGAGCAGGCCCAGCACCGAGAGCACGACGAGCACGGCGAACATGCCCGCGATGTCGAAGTTGTAGTTGGTCTGCAGGAGGAGGTAGCCCAGGCCCTCCTTGGCGCCGATGAACTCGCCGACGACGGCGCCGAGGATCGCGAACACGATGCCGATGTCGAGACCGGCGAAGATGAACGGCATCGCGCTGGGCAGCCGCACCATCCGGAAGATCTGCAGCTTGCTGGCGCCGAACACGGTCAGCATCTGGATCCGGTCGGCGTCGGCGGCCCGCAGCCCCTCGATCACGTTGATCAGCATCGGGAAGAACGAGATCACCGCGGCCATGACGATCTTGCTGGTCAGGCCGAAGCCGAACCACACGACGAACAGTGGGGCGAGTGCCACCTTCGGCACCGTCTGGAACGCGACGACGTAGGGCATCAACGTCTTCTCGACGAGCCTGACCTGCGAGATCGCGGTGCCGAGGAGGATCGCCGAGCCGACGCCGATGAGGAAGCCGATCAGCGACTCGCGCAGCGTCACCTCCAGGTGCCCCCAGAACAGCGGGTCGGTGAGCTGCTGGATCAACGAGTCCACGATGCTCGAGGGCACCGGGAGCACGTAGTCGTCGACGAACAGCGGGATGAGGAACTGCCACACGAGGATCAGGACGACGAACACGGCAGGCACGAGCAGCAGCTCGGGCCGCTCCCGGACGTCGAACCGGGACTTGCGCTCCACGGCGGCGCTCCCCTTCGGGGACTGGCCCGGCGGGTCGGAGACGGTGCTCCCGGCAGGGGTCGCGGTGGTCATGTGGTCCCTCCTTTCCAAGCCGCGCCGGGCTCAGTCGATGACGCTGGTCGCGTTGAAGTGGCGGCGGATCCGCTCGACGTACACACCGGCCCGGTCGCTGGCCATGACCGAGAGGTCACGCGGCCGGTCGAGCTCGACGTCGACGATCTCGGCGATCCGGCCGGGGCGCGCGCTGAGCACGACGACCCGGTCGGACAGGAACACCGCCTCCGGGATGGAGTGGGTGACCAGCACGACGGTCTTGCCGCTCTGCTGCCAGATCCGCAGGAGCTCGACGTTCATGTACTCGCGGGTCATGGCGTCGAGCGCGCCGAACGGCTCGTCCATGAGCAGCACCGCGGGGTCGTGCACCAGCGCCCGGCAGATGCCGGCGCGCTGCTGCATGCCGCCGGAGAGCTCGTAGGGGTAGCTGTCGGCGAACTCGCCGAGCCCCACCATCTCCAGCAGCTCGTCGGCCCGCGCGCCGTACTTCTCCTTGTCCAGGCCCTGGACCTCGACCGGGACCAGGACGTTCTGCCGCACGGTCCGCCACGGCAGCAGGGTCGCCGCCTGGAAGACCATCCCGATCTCGGGGAGCGGCCCGTTCACGTCGTTGCCGGCGATCTGCACGTCCCCCGCGGTGCGGGAGACGAGGCCGGCGAGGATCTTGAGCATGGTCGTCTTGCCACAGCCCGACGGGCCGACCACCGAGACGAACTCCCCGCGGCGCACCGACAGGTCGATTCCCTGGAGTGCAACGGTCGGTTCGGAACGGCGTGCCTTGTACGTCTTGTCGAGACCCGCCACGCGGATCCACGCGTCGGTGTCGGTCTCGGCCGCGGTGGCCGGGCTGGTCTGCCGGCCGGGTGCGCGCAGGCTCACGGCGTGTCCTCCATGTCGGGGATCGGCCCGTCGGATGTGTGCGTCGGTCAGGGCTGGTAGTCGGCGGCCTGCTTGATGACCGCGGCGGAGTCGAACTGGTTGGCGGTCTGCAGCTGCGAGGGGTCCCAGATCTTGTCGAGCTCGACCGGCCCGGTGATCTGGCCGGCCTGCTGGGTGTAGTCCTGGGTCTTCGCCCACTCGGCGTCGCTGATCGCGCCCCAGTCCTTCCACGAGGACGGCTCGCCGGTGGCCGGGGTGGCGGTCTTGATCCAGGTCTTCAGCGTCTCGGTGTCGTTGGCCAGCCGCGTCGACGGGTCGGCGCCGCCGAGGATCTGCGGGAACACCTGGTAGCCGATGCGCATGGCGGCCTCGGGGTTCGAGGCGGAGAACAGCATCGCCTTGTACGCCGCACGCAGGAACTTGCCGTAGGTCTCGGGGCTGTCCTTGAAGTTCTTCGACGCGACGGCCCAGCTCAGCGAGCGGATGCCCTGGAAGACGTCCGGGTTGTCGAGGTAGGCGAGCTTCGTGCCCGCCAGCTCGATGACGGTGTAGGCCTGGGTGTAGAGCGCGAGGGCGTCGACCTGGCCGCCGTTGAGCGCCGCCGCGGCCTGCGCGCCGACACCCACCGGGACGAGCTCGACGTCGGTCTGCGGGTCGAGGCCGGCGGCCTTGACGTACGCCCGGGCGTAGGGCGCCGAGCCCGAGGCCAGGCTGATCACGCCGATCTTCTTGCCCTTGAGGTCGGCGCCGCTCTTGACGGGCGAGTCGGTCTTGGTCGCGATGACCCACGGCCAGTTCTGGACGAGACCGCCGATGGTCGTGATCGGGACGTTCTTCTGCGCGGCGGCGAGCAGCGAGCCCGTGTCGGAGGCGGTGATGCTGCCGCTGCCGGAGGCGACGGCCTGCACGGCGGCGACGGAGCCGTCGGCGTTGATCGTGTCGACGGTCAGGCCCTCCTCGGAGAAGTAGCCCATCTTCTGCGCGACGGCGTAGACGGCCACCTCCTCCTTGGGTCCGATGACGGCCGACGCGATGGCCATCGTGAGCTTGGTGGGCTCGCCGCCGCCGCTGCCGCTGCTGTTGCTGCTGCCACTGTCGCCGCCGCTGCCACAGGCGGACAGCAGCAGGATGCTGCCGGCGGCGAGCGCGCCGAGCAGCTTTCGTCCGGTCTTCATGAGGTGGACTCCAGGTGGAGGGGGGTCGCCGCGGCCGTCGCGGCGATCGAGAGGTCGTTGAACACGTGCTGCTCGGCGATGCGGTCGCCGTCGAACACGAACACGTCGACGAAACGGATCCCGGAGAAGGACGTGCCGTCGAGCCACCGCCCGGACAAGGTGCCCAGGCAGGTGACGGTGGTGGCCCCCGAGCCGTCCGAACCGGCGAGGTAGCGCCGTTCGGGCTTGCCCACCTGCAGGTAACGACCCTTCGCCGCGGCCACCATCGACGGCAGGTCGGTGAACACCACCCCGCCGGGGAAGACGAGCCGGGCGCCGGGTGCGAGGTGGGCGGCCGCCTCGTCGAGACGGCGCTGCTCGCACAGCGTCAGGTACGTGTCGACCCGCTCGACGGCGGTCACGGCCGGCATCAGCCGGCCTTCGTGGCGAGGGCGTCCTCCCACTGCTCGCGCAGCGGGTGCTCGGCCGGTCCGGACTCGGTGATGATCCGGACGAGCCGGCGGGTGTAGGCGTCACGCTCGCGGTCGAGCGTGGCGGCCTCGTCGGCGGTGGCGCGGAAGCCGTCCAGCTCGCCGGCGGTCAGGGTGCCGGAGCGCACGAGCAGCTGCTCCAGCGCGCGGGTGCGCTGGCGTCCGACGTGGACCTCCGTGGCCAGCTGCAGGACCAGGTCCAGCAGCTTGGAGATCCGGCGGTCGCCCAGGTAGTCGAACTCGTCTGCCATCAGTTCTCCTCGGCGGGGCGGGTCGCGGTCAGCACGGCCCACGGGAAGTGCCACTCGGGACGGTGGCCCCAGCCCTGCGGGCGCATACCCTCCAGGCGCTCGTCGAACGGCGTCCAGCGGGCGTCGGTGAGGCCGTACCTCGCGCAGAGGGCGACCAGGTCGCTGCCGAACAGGTCGTGGAAGAACGGCTCGTTGTTGCGCTCGGCGTGCTCGACGACGGTGACGTCGCGCAGGGCCTCGCCGGTGGGCTGGAACTCGAGGAACGCGACGGTCCCACCCGGCTTCACGATGCGTGCGGCCTCGGCGATCGTCTCCTCGATGACGCTCGCGGGCATCTCGTGCAGCAGCATCGTCCCGGTGACGACGTCGCAGCTGTCGGCGTCCAGGCCGGTGCTGCGGGCGTCGGCCTGCCGGTAGCTGACCTCGATGCCGGCGTCGGCACTCTCGGCGTGGGCGAGCCGCAGGTTCGGAGCGGCGAGGTCGATGCCGATGACCTCGGCCGTCGGGTAGCGCAGCTTCAGCGGCCGGGTGCTCTTCCCGAACCCGCAGCCGAGGTCGACGACGCGGGTCGCCTCGGGGAGCTCGGGCAGCGCGGTGGTAACGAAGAGCTGGTGGAACTTGTAGCCGTCGTTGTCGCGCAGCATGACGATGCGCGCGCCGAATTCGTAGACGTAGGCCGACAGGTCGTCGGAGAAGACGCCGCCCGGCTGGACGTGGATGTCGTAGTCGGTGTACCAGTCCGGCAGGACGAGGTCGGGGTCGAGCCGGAGGCTGCCCTCGGGTCCCGCGGGGGCCTGCTCGAGCTGGCCGAGCAGCTCCTCGCGCCGTGCGATGACGGCGTCGCCCGCGATTTTCCACAGCATCTTCTGCTGTACCCGTTCGAGGTGGCTGAACCACGGATACAGCGGCAGATCGTGCAGCGCGGTGTCGGCGTCGCCGGCGGTCGCCGGGTCGGCGCCGGTCGCGACGAACTCCTCCACGAGGGCGGGATAGATCGTGTCCGACCAGCGTTTGCGCAGGCTGAGCACGAAGTCCACGGAAGAGCGCTCGTCGAGCGTCAACCGTTCCTCGATGTCGAGCACGAATGACCTCCGGGTTCGGCCGGCGGTGCCGGCAGATCGTCGTGCCGGCGGGGCCGGCGGATCATCCGGGCCGGCGGGTGCCGGCGCGGCGGTTCGGTATGCAGATGTCGATCGGTTCGCGTGCGGGTTCAGCGGGTCAGCGCGAGCAGGAACGGTGCCGGGTCGTGCACGGTGGTGTGCACCGCGCCGGCGAGCCTGCCCTCGTAGACGGCCTCGAGCGCGGTCCGCGGGGAGTTGGCGTCCCCGGCGAGGTGCAGGCGCGGACCCGGCCCGTTGCCGACGAGCGCGTCCAGCGCGCGGTGCAGCTCGTCGTCGGCCGAGCCGGACCCGGCGTCGACGACGAGCGTGACGCCCTCCACGCGGGCGCGGGTCCCGCCGACGACCTCGACGAGGTCGACCGCGTCCGGACCCGCCGCCTCCGGCGTGCACATCAGGTGGACGTGCACCCCGAGGTCGGACAGCCGCGGGACCAGCGCCAGCTTCGAGTAGGTCGTGATCTTCGGGCTCAGCGGCGCCGACGGCGAGACGAGATGGACCTCGGCGCCGCGGCGGGCGAAGCGCTCGGCGAGCGAGGCGGCGGGCCAGCCGCCGTCGTCGTCGAGCACGAGGACCGCGCCGGTCGGCGCCTCCTCGGCCTCGACGAGCTCGACCGCGGTCCAGGTGTCGACGACGCGCGGACCTCCCGGCAGCTCACGGCGCGCAGGGCGCGACCCGGTCGCGACGACGACGTCGTCCCAGCCGCCGTCGAGCACCTCGGCCGGGGTGACCCGGTGACCGGTGACGACCTCGGTGCCCGCGTCGCGCACGGCGCGCTCGAGGTCGTCGACCAGCAGCACGAGCCGCTCGCGGCCCCCGACCCGCGCCGCGGTGCGCAGCTGCCCGCCGAGCCGGTCGGCGGCCTCGACGAGCCGGACGGTGTGGCCGGCCCGGCGGGCGGACAGCGCCGCCTCCAGGCCCGCGGGCCCGCCGCCGACGACGAGCACCCGCCGTGCCGGCGCGGTCGCGGCGCGCTCCCGGTGTGCCGCCCACTCGCCCTCGGCACCGACCTCGGGATTGACGACGCACGAGATCGGCAGGCTCTGCTCGACGCGCGCGATGCAGCCCTGGTTGCACGCCAGGCAGTTGCGGACCTCGTCCGGGCGACCCTCCGCGACCTTGCGGACCAGGTGCGGGTCGGCGATGTGCGGCCGGGCGAGCGCGACGAGGTCGGCGTCGCCGTCGGCGACCAGCTCGGCCGCCTCGGGCAGCGTGTCCAGCCGGCACACCGCGATGACGGGCAGGCCCGGCAGTGCGCGCCGGAACGCGGCGGCGTGGTGCCGGAACGGCGCGTGCCCGAAGCTCATGTCCGCCATCTGCGTCGAGAGCGACCAGCTCCCGTGGTAGGCGGAGTGGCTGACGTGCACGTAGGCGAGCGGGAACTCCTCGCGCAGCAGCCCCACGATCTCGATCATCTGGGCGACGTCGAGGCCGCCGGGCAGGAACTCGTCGGCGCTGATCCGGATGCCGACGGGCAGGTCGGTCGCGCTCCGGACGGTCTCGAGGACCCGGCGGCTCAGCCGCATCCGGTTGCCCAGCGAGCCGCCGTACTCGTCGTCGCGCTGGTTGGTGACGGGGGAGAGGAACTGCTGCAGCAGATGGCCGTGGCCGAGGTGGACCTCGAGGCCGTCGAGCCCGGCTCGGGTCATCCGGGTGGCGGCGGCGCCGAAGGCGTCGACGACGGTGTCGAGGTCGCGGCGGCCCATCGCCCGCGGCACCTGGGCGCCGGAGGTCCAGCGCAGTGGTGAGGCCGACCAGGCGACGGTGCGCGTCGCGTCGCCGTTGGCCTGCCGGCCCGCGTGCATGATCTGCGCGAAGATCTTCGCGCCCTCGGCCTGGACGGCCTGGGCGACCTCGGCGAAGGCGGGGATCGACGAGTCGTCGAAGCTGCCGAGGCTGATGTGGCGCCCCGCGCTCGTCGGGTGCACGCGCACCGCCTCGGTGACGATCAGCCCGACTCCGCCGCGCGCCCGCTCGCGGTGGTAGTCGACGTGGCGGCGGGTGGGCAGGTTCGCGTGCCCGAAGTTGGTGGTGTGCCCGGGGACGACCACGCGGTTGCGCAGCGGGACGCCACCGATCGTCACGGGCGAGAGCACCGCCTTGACCGCGTCCACTCGTTCTCCCTGTTCCGGTGAGCCGTACGGCATTCCGATGAGAGGAACGTAGAGGGGCGTTCCGTCAGAGTCAACGGCCAGTTCGTTATGGTCGTGTTTCGGGGTACTGAATCGATTTCAACTGGAATGACGACGGGAGCCATGTGCGGGCCCGCAGGGTTGGGGCGCTCCTGCGTGTGCGGGCGCTCGACCGGCATCGGGATCGGAACGGTCGATCGGGGTGATACGGACCCCGAGCGTCGTCAGAAGGTGAGCGACTGCCCGTCCCGGTCGAAGGGTGAACGCCCCGTCGCGGAGTCGGGGCCCGCCGGTCGGCGCGGACCACCGGGGGTGGCCCGCCCGGCGAGCGCATCGGTCACCAGGGCCGCCGCGGCGACCACGTCGGGTGCGACGGCGGCGATCCGCTCGTCGGTGAGGCGGAAGCGGGGGCCGCACACCGAGACCGCGCCGACGGCCACGTCGGCCCGGCCGAGGACGGGTGCGGCGACCGAGGCGGCGCCGGCCTCGCGTTCGCCCACCGACGCCGCGTGGCCGTCCGCGCGGATGCGGGCGAGCTCGGCGCGCAGCCGGTCCGGGTCGACGACCGTCGCCTGCGTCACCGCGCGCAGGTCGCGGGACAGGGCGAGGTCGATCTCGTCCGGGGTCGAGAACGCGAGGATGCACTTGCCGACCGCGCCGGCGTGCAGCGGGAGCCGGCGACCGACCTCGACCGACATCGTGATCTCGTGCGCCCCGACCACCTGGTCGAGGAAGAGCCGGCCGCCCGGCACCTTCGCGCTCACGGTCGCCGTCTCGTGCAGGCGGTCCCGGAGGTCGACGAGATGGGGCAGTGCGACCGCGCGCAGGTCCGAGTCCCGCAACGCCCGGCTGCCGAGGGACGCCGCGGCGGGGCCGAGCCCGTACTCGCGGCTCGCGGCGTCGTAGGCGACCAGGCCGCGGCCGGTGAGGGACTGCAGGATGCGGTGGACGACCGCCTTGGACAGACCGAGCTCGCGCGCCGCCCGGGTGACTCCGATCGTCCGCGGCCCGTCGGAGAAGAGCAGGAGGATGTCGGCGACGCGCTCGCTCGAGCTCGTGCCGCCGGTCGCCTCGGGCACCTGCACCTCATTCCGCTCAGAGGAACAACAGACGAACCGCCAGGGCGACGTCATCGCACCAGGTACCGCGCCACCGACGACGTCTTGCCTTCGATACTGGTAGATGTTCTCATCGCTGCGCCGGGAAGACAACGACAGATGTTCCTCCTGGCGGAACAGGGGGTGGACGTCGTGACCGACAGGAATGACGCGCCGCCGCCGGAGCGGGTGTTCCGGCCGTTGACGCTCGGTCCCGTGACCTTGCGGAACCGGATCTTCGTTTCGGCCCACACGACGAACCTCGGCGAGCGGCACGAGGTCTCCGACCGGCTCGTCGCCTACCACCGAGAGCGTGCCGCGGGCGGCGTCGGGCTCGTCGTCACCGAGGGGCTGCGCGTCCACCCCACGACCCTGAAACGACCCGAGGCCCTGTCCGTCTGGTCCGACGACGCCGTCGCGCCACTGCGCCGGCTGACCGCCGCCGTCCAGGGCGAGGGCGCGGCGATCTTCGCCCAGATCCTCCACTCGGGACGGGAGGCCGCCGACGACTACACGCGGACGCCGTCCTGGGGACCGAGCCCGATCCCCTGGAGCCGGGGCGCGGCCGTACCCCACGCGATGACGACCGACGAGATCGACGAGCTGGTCGACTGCTTCGCAGGCGGCGTGCTCCGCGCCGCGGCCGCGGGGCACCTTCGACGGGGTCGAGATCCATCTGGGTCACGGGCACCTGCTGCAGCAGTTCCTCTCGCCCATCAGCAACGGACGCGACGACGAGTACGGCGGCACACCCGCGAACCGGGCGCGGCTCGTCGAGCGGGTCCTCACCCGGACCCGGGGCCTGGTCCCCGCCCACATGGCGTTCGGCGTGCGGATCAGTGCCGAGGAGTTCGTCGACGGCGGCCTGGGCGTGGACGTCATGTCGCAGTGCGCCGCGCAGTGGGCGGCGAGGTACCGGCTGGACTTCGTCGACGTCAGCCACTCCGCCTACGTCGGCGGCCCGTCCCTGTCGACACAGATGGCCGACATGTCGCACGGCCCGGCGCCCTTCGCGCATCTCGGGAAGGCGGTGCGCGACCGGCTGCCCGACGACGTCGCGACGCTGCTCGCCTGCCGGATCGACTCCCTCGACGTCGCCGAGGACGTCCTGGCCGCGGGATGCGCCGACGCGACGGCCATGACGCGCGCGCACATCGCCGACCCCGGCCTCATCCGCAAGCACCGCGGCGGCGAGGTAGTCCGCAGGTGCACCTCCTGCAACCAGCTCTGCATAGGCCGCTCGTCCGGCGGCCTGCCCATCAGTTGCGTCGTGAACCCCGAGGTCGGCCTCGAGGAGGCCTGGCGCGAGGCCTACGCCGCAGCCGACCGGGTCGTGACCGGCGGACGTCCCCGGCTCCTGGTGGTCGGCGGCGGCCCGGCCGGGATGGAGGCGGCGCTCACGGCCACGCGGTGGGCGGACGTCACACTCGTCGAACGTGAGCCCGCACTCGGCGGTGCGCTCCGGACGGCCCGTGCCCTGCACGGCCGGTCCGGTTGGGCCCGGCTGGTCGAGGACCAGGAGCGGACGTGCCGGGAGCGCGGCGTCGAGCTCCGCCCGGGCGTCGCGTTCGACGCCGGCCTCCGCACGGCCGAGCCGTGGGACGGGATCGTGCTCGCGACGGGCGCCATCGTCGGGCCGCGATGGAGCGACGACCGCGACCCGGTGCGCTGCTTCGGCTCCGGCGTGCCGGATCCCGCCGGTGTCCGGCGGGCCGCCGTCCACGACGACCGCGGCGGCTGGGAGGCGTGGGGCGTCGTCGCACACCTCGTGCACCATGGCGTCGAGACGCACTACGTGACGCCGCTGCAGAGCCTGGCGCCGGGCGTGACGATCTACTCCCGACTCGGCCTGCTCGCCGGACTGCGCGCGTCCGACCTGCTGCACGTCCACCTGATGACGACCGTCTCGGGGTGGCGCGACCGCGTGCTGACCCTGCGGACGAGCCTGCCGGACGCCGAGACCGCCGTCGCGGACGTGGACGCGCTGTGGGACGCCGGCGTCGCGACCCCGGCTGCGCCACGTCGGCTGCCGGTTCCCCATCGTGTCGTCGGCGACGCCTACGCGCCGCGCGACGCGGGATGGGCCGTCTACTCGGGGAGGCTCGGCGCGCTGCGCATCCTCGCCGACATCCGACACCGCGACGACCCCGTGGCCCGCTCGACGGCCCAGCGGGGCCTCGACGCGCTGCCACTGCACACCCACCGACGCTCGCCGATCGGCGTGTAGCACACGTCGGACCAGGGAGAACCGTGAAGATCTGGTTTCAGAAGCATACGATCATCGGCCGCAACCCGTGGCTCGACGAGACCTACCCGAGACACGCGACGGCGATGCTCGGGGACCGCGCGGACGTCACGTTCGTCGGCCTGCCCGGCGCGGTCTACGACGACCAGATCCCGGCCGACTACGTGCGGTTCGGCCAGATCGAGGTGTTCTTCTCCTGGTACTTCGCCTCCCAGGCGGTGAAGGCCGAACGCGCGGGCTACGACGCCTACGTCATCGGCACGAGCCAGGACCCCGGGCTGGCGATGGCCCGCTCGCTGGTCTCGATCCCGGTGCTGGCCTACGGCGAGACCGCGTTCACCCTCGCCCGCACCCACGGGCTGCGCTTCGGCGTCGTCGGTTTCATCCCGGAGCTCGAGGAGGCCCTGACCGCCAACATCCGGGCACTGGGGCTGGCGGACTCCTGCGTGGGGTTCCGGTACCTCGAGGGCGGACGCGACCTCGTCACCAGCGCGACACGTGACGGTCGCACCGACGCGCTGGCGGCGGCGATGGACGAGGCCGCGGCGACGTTGCGCCGCACCGGGGCGCAGTGCATCGTCCCCGGTGAGGGGCTGCCCAACGAGATGCTGTGGGCGGCGGGCATCCACGAGGTCGGTGGGCTGCCGGTGATCGACTGCGACGGCCTGGTGATGCTCACCGCGGAGATGCACGCCCGGGCCCGCCGGCTCCGCGTGTGGGCGCCTGACGACGACAGCTACGACACCCGTCGCGCGCCCGACGAGGTGATCGACCGGATGACGGAGATCTTCAGCCCGGGCGGTGGGAGGTGGTGACCCCCGCCGCGCCCGCCCAGGAGCGCGTCATCGCGGTCTGGGACGCGATCGACGCCTCGTTCGACGGCTACCTCGACGAGCTCGAGGAGCTCTGCCGGTTCCGGTCACGGCGCGAGGAACCCGACGGGATGCTCGCGACGAAGGAGTGGATCGAGCGCCGGCTGCGCGCCCTGGGCGCGTCGATCGAGGTGGTCGAGTCCGCCCGTGCCTACCCGTACCTGCTGGCCAGGGTGGGGACCGGTGAGCGCTCGCTGCTGAACTTCAACCACTACGACGTCGAGGTCGAGCCGCCGGGACCCGACGAGGCGTGGACGACACCGCCCTACGAGCCCGCGCGCCGCGACGGTCGGATGTTCGCCCGCGGCATTGCCGACGACAAGGCCGCGCTGCTCTCGCGGATCCACGTCGTCGACGCGTTCGTGAAGGCCGGCGTCGAGCTCCCGGTCGAGGTGCGGTTCCTGATCGAGGGGAAGCGCACACTCGGCGCCCCGGCCCTCGCGGAGGTGGTCGACTGCTTCCCGGACTTCGTCCGCGCCGACGGTGCCCTCTGGGAGAACTCCTGGAGCGACTTCGACGGAAGGCCGCTGCTCAAGCTGGGGGAGAAGGGGATCCTCTACCTCGAGCTCCGGTGCCGGGCGCTCGACCGCGACCTCAGCTCGCAGAACGCGATCCTGCTCCCGCAGGCGGCCGCGCGCGTGACGGCCGCCGTCGCGGCGCTGACCCGATCCACCGACGGGCGGCACGTCCCCGGCTTCCTCGAGTCCGTGACGCCGTGGGGCGAGATCGACGCCGCGACCCTCGCGGCGATGCCGTTCGACCGCGAGTACCTGATCGGCCGGGCCGGGGAGTCGTTGCGCGAGAGCCTGACCGCCGTCGACGCCCCGGCATACACCGTCCGGACGTCACCGACGATCGTCCTGTCGTGGATCCACGCCGGCCCGCCCGCGGGGTCGGTCGCGCTCGGGGTCCCGGCCGAGTGCAGTGCGGGCATCGAGGTCCGGCTCGTCCCCGGCCAGGCGACCGACGGCGTGCTCGCGGCGTTCCGCTCGTTCCTCGCGGGGGAGGGCCTCGACACCGGCCTGGAGATCGAGGTGCGGCGGGCCGGGGAGCCGGAGTCGACGGACTCGTCGGGATGGTTCGCCGGTGTCGTCGCGGCCGCGGCCGAGCTCGCGCACGGCGTGCCGCCGGTGCTGGAGGCGACGACGGTGTGGATCGGGACGCGGGCACTGGTGGCCGCGGCCGGTGTGCCCGTCGTGGGGGTCGGGATCGCGCGTCCGGACTCCGGCGTCGACGGGCCCGACGAGAACATCCTGATCGAGGACTACCGCCTGGCGTTGCGGCACCTGGCGGCGATCATCGTCGGGATGGCGACGTGACGGCCGCGGACGCCGGGTGGGGTGTGTCGACCGTCCCCACGGCTCGGGGACGGGTGGGGGTGCGGCTGCGCCCCGCGGCCGACCACGGCGTCGTCACGCCACTCGTCGCCATCCTCCACCAGTCCCCGCTCTCGGGCTGGACACACGAGCCGGTCCTCGACCACCTCGGCCACCGCGGTCCGGTCGCCGTCCTCGACACGCCGGGCTACGGGCTCTCCGATCCGCTCGACCCGGCGACGGACGACCTCGCCGTCTACGCCGCCACACTGTGGGACGCGATCGAGATCGTGCGCGCAGGCAGGCCCGTCGTCCTCGTCGGCCAGCACACCGGCGGCCACCTGGCGATGATCATGGCTGCCGCGCACTCCGGGGTCGTCGCCGCGGTCGTGTTCCACGGTGTGTCGCTCTACACCGACGACGAGCGGGCCGAGCGAGCGGCCCGCTATGCCCCCGACATCGAGAACGCCGGGGACGGCACCCACCTGGCGACGATCTGGGCACGGCTGGCCCACCTCTATCCGGACGTCGACATCGCGCTGCGCAACCGCGCCGTCTGCGACTACCTCGTCGCCCGGCCCGGGTATGCCAGCGCATACCGCGCGGTCTTCGCGACGCCCGTCGCTCCGATGCTCGAGGCGTTCCGCACGACGGGGATCCCGTCGGCGGTGCTGATCGGGTCCGCCGACCTGATCGCCACCCGCCAGGACCGGGTCGCCCGCGAGCTCGGGAGCAGGGTGGTCCGTCTCCCCGGGCTGACCGACTTCGCCCCGTGGGAGGCGCCGGCCGACTTCGCCGCGGCCCTCGACGAGCTGGTCGACGAGCTCCTCACCCAGGGGTCCGGTCCCGGCGGCCCGCACGAGCACTGATCGGACGGAGGAAGGACAGGGATGGCCCGCATCGCACTCGACACCCTCGGCGACGACGACCGCCGCCGCATCGACTACCTGACCGCGATGAGGAGGCTCTGGTCGATCGAGGTCTTCGGACGGCTGCGCGACGAGTTCGACACGCTCGCCGCCCGGGAGGGCGCCCCGACGACCCTCGAGGAGGCGGGTGAGCTGGTCGAACGGTGCCCGAGCTACGCGTGGTTCGGCTTCCTCGAGCGCGGCGCCCAGGTCCTCAAGTGGCGGGTCGTGAACGACGTCGTCGCGCGGAACTGGGAGACCCTCGGCGAGGACCTGCGCCCGCCGCACCTCGCGCGCGCGGAGCTGGACCCGGAGCTCGAGCTGCCGGGCTGGTACCGCGACCACGACATCCACTGTCAGCCCGGCGGTGTCTGGGGAGCGGCGCCGTCCGCGCTCGTGTACGAGATCGGGACCCAGGTGCTGCACATCGGCCGCAACCGCGGGCTCGAGCTGCACCGCAGGTTCACCGCGACGTTCCCGGGCGAGACGTACCGGCGGATCGTCGACATGGGGTCCGGGTTCGGCAAGAGCACCCGTCCGTTCAAGGAGCGGTACGCCGAGGCCGACGTCATCGGCATCGAGTTCTCCGGACCGTGCGTCCGACTCGCCGCGACCAGGGCCGACGACGACGGCCTGGAGATCACCTTCCGGCAGGGCGATGCTGCCGCGACGGGCCTGCCCGACGGCACCGTCGACGTCGTCACCGGGACGATGGTGCTCCACGAGATACCGCCCGACGTCCTGCGCGCGACGTTCGCCGAGGCGGCCCGCATCCTCACGCCCGGAGGCATCGTGCGGTTCCTCGAGTTCAGCCGCACCGGCGACCTCTTCCGGGACGCGGTGATGGAGGACCACGCCTGGCGGCAGAACGAGCCGTTCATGCCCGGGCTCATGGAGTTCGACGTCGTACGGGAGCTGTCCGCGGTCGGGCTGGCCGGGGCGCGGTGGGTGCCGTTCGACGAACGGACGGGCGCGCTCCTGCCCGAGGGCTTCCCGGAACGAGCCGAGTGGCATCTGCCGTGGGCGGTGCTGGAGGCGCACAAGCCCGCCCTGGCGGCATCGACGACACCACCGGCGCCGGCGGAGGGAGCAGCATGATCGACATCGATGACGTCGTGGAGGGGCCGGAGCCCGCCTTCCTGGGCAGCGCCACCGTCGACCAGCTGGCGGCGATGGTGCTCACGCTCGGGATGGAGCTCTCGGTGCTCGCCGCCCGGGTCGCCGAGCTGGAGGGCCGGGATCCCGCGACGGACAGCCAGTCGGCGTCGAGCCTGCTCGACCGGCTCTTCGCGAACCTGCGGCCCAGCAGTGGGCACGCCCGCCCGCTGGTCGCGGAGCGCCTCGACCTCGCCGTCCGTCCCTGACGGCCGGCGCGTGGCGTGATACACGGGCTGACCCCGATCCGTGGCGACGTCACCGGTCGCGGGTGAGCACCAGCGCGGAGCCGTCCTCTGGGCGCCGGACGTCGCGACGACGACGTCGTGGCGGGGCCCCGGTCCTGGACCTGCCGGACGGCCTCGCCGACGGTGTTCGTCCCGTGCAGGTAGCCCTCCCCGAGCAGCCCGCCGTGGGTTCTCCAGCGACATGAGGACTGCCTCGCTCCGCTCGTTGTGCAGGAACGGCACTTTCCCGCAACTGGACTGCCGGAAAGGGCCGTTCCTGGCGGCAGGAGGCCGGTGACGTTGCGGGCGTGGTCCTGGGTGAGGACATCGCCCGGCCCGGCCCGGCCCGGCGCGCAGCACGCGGCGGCGGAGCGCCGGCGCGGCACAGCACGACGCGCCGAGCCGTCGGGGCGACGGGCTCGGCGCGCGTGTCGTCGGGGAGCCGGCGGGTCCGGCGTGGTGGTGTCCAGGAGCCGGCGCGGGCCGGCGCCGACGTGGTCAGGAGCCGGCGCGCTCGGCCGCCAACCCGATCGCCACGTCGATGATCATGTCCTCCTGGCCGCCGACGTAGCCCAGCTCGCCGCAGCGACGCAGGATCTCGTGCGCCGGGACCTTGTAGCGCTCGGCGGCCCGCTCGGCGTGCAGCAGGAACGACGAGTACACCCCGGCCCACCCCTGCACGATCGCGTTGCGGTCCATCTTCGGCCAGCGCTGCAGGTACGGCCGCACGACGTCCTCGGCGGCGTCGAGCAGGGCACCGGCGTCGAGCCCGGTGTCCACGCCGAGCCGGTCGAACACCGCGGCGAGCACCTCGGTGGGGGAGTTGCCCGAGCCCGCGCCGAGCGCGCACAGCGACCCGTCGATCGACCGGACCCCGGTCTCGTAGGCGATCACCGAGTTCGCGACGCCCATCGACAGGTTCTGATGCCCGTGGTAACCGACGAGCGCCTCGTCGCCGACCTCGGCGAGCAGCGCCTCGAACCGCGCCCTGGCCTCGTGCATCAGCAGCGCGCCCGCGGAGTCGGTGACGTACGGGCACTCGCACCCGGCGTCGACCATGATCCGCGCCTGCTTCGCCAGGTCGGCGGGGTCGGTGCGGTGGGCCATCATCAGGAAGCCGACCGTCTCCATACCCAGGTCGCGGGCGGCCGCGAAGTGCTGCGGCGACACGTCGGCCTCGGTGCAGTGCGTCGCGACGCGCACCATCTCCGCGCCCGCGTCGTGAGCCCGCTTGAGGTCGTCGACGGTCCCGATGCCCGGCACCAGCAGCACCGCGATCCTCGCCTGCCGGGCCTCTTCGCGGGCGGCGGCGATGAGGGTCATCTCGTCGGTGCCGGAGAACCCGTAGTTGAACGACGAGCCGCCGACGCCGTCGCCGTGCGACACCTCGATCCACTCCACCCCGGCGCCGTCGAGGGCACGGACGGTGTCGCGGACCTGCGTCTCGGTGAAGCGGTGGGCCATCGCGTGGCTGCCGTCGCGCAGCGTGGTGTCGATGATCCGGACGTCGTTGCGGAGTGCGCGCTTCGTCATGCGAGAGCTCCCAGCTCGGCGCGGGCCATCAGCTCGCCGGTGCGTGCCGCGGCCGCGGTCATGATGTCGAGGTTTCCGGCATAGGGCGGCAGGTGGTCGCCGTTGCCCCTGACCTCGAGGAACACGGCGACGCGGGCGTGCCCGCCCCACTCGTCGGTGGGCTCGTCGAACTGCGGCTCGGCACGCAGCGTGTAGCCCGGGACGTACTCCTGCACCCGCAGGACCATGGCGTGGACGGACGCGGTGATCGCGGCGCGGTCGGCGTCGGCACCGATCATGCAGAACACGGTGTCGCGCATGATCATCGGCGGTTCGACCGGGTTGAGGACGATGATCGCCTTCCCGCGCGCCGCCCCGCCGACCTCGGCGACGGCGCCGCCTGTGGTGTGGGTGAACTCGTCGATGTTGGCGCGGGTGCCCGGTCCGGCCGACCGCGACGCGATCGAGGCGACGATCTCGGCGTAGGGCACCGGGGTCACCCGGGAGACGGCTGCGACCATCGGGATCGTCGCCTGCCCGCCGCAGGTGATCATGGAGACGTTCGCCGCGTCGAGGTGGTCCTCGCCGTTCACCGCCGGGCAGACCATCGGGCCGAGGTGGGCCGGGGTCAGGTCGACGGCGCGAATGCCCGCCGCCTCGTAGCGCGGCGCATTGGCCAGGTGCGCCTTGGCCGACGTCGCCTCGAAGACGATGCGCGGCAGCGGGTCCTGGGCCAGCAGCCAGTCGACACCGCCCGCCGACGCCGCCACGCCGGCCTCGCGGGCCCGGGCCAGGCCCTCGGACTCGACGATCCCGGCGACGTAGCGGACGTCGAGCACCGGGCTCCGACGGAGTTTGACCAGCAGGTCCGTGCCGATATGTCCGGGGCCGACGATCGCGACCGGCACCTTCGGGATGTCCATGGACTGGACGATCGCACCGCGACGACGCAGGCTGGAAGGCGTGCGGTCCACTCATCGGAACGGCGACGGGCCCAACTCCGTTCTCGGCCGGGCCCTGACGGTGCTCACCGCGTTCCGGCTCGGCGACGACGAGCTCTCGCTCGCCGAGATCGTGCGCCGCACGGGCATCGCGAAGGCGACGGTGCACCGGTTGGTGAGCGAGCTCGCCGAGTGGCAGGTCGTGGAACGCAGCCCGGGGGGCGGGGTGCGGCTGGGGATGCGCCTGTTCGAGCTCGGCCAGCTCGTGCCGCGGCAGCTGGGCCTGCGCGAGGCGGCGGTGCCGTTCCTCGCCGACCTCTTCGAGGCCACCCACGAGACCATCCACCTCGCGACGCCCGACGGCACCGAGGTCGTCTACGTCCAGAAGCTCGAGGGCCGCTCGGGACCGCGGGTGCCCTCACGCGTCGGCGGCCGGATGCCGATGCACTGCACCGGCGTCGGCAAGGCCATCCTCGCGTTCGCGCCGCCGGAGCTCCTCGACGACGTCCTGCGCGCCGGCCTCACCCGCCGCGCCCCACGCACGATCATCGCGCCCGGCCTCCTGCACGCCGAGCTGGCCCGGATCCGCGAGCGCGGCGTCGCGTACGAGCGCGAGGAGTCGGGTGTCGGTGTCACCTGCGTCGCCGCCCCGGTGCTCGACGCCGACGGACGCGCGCTCGCCGCGCTGTCGATCACGGGCTGGGTCAACCGGTTCGACGCCGAGCGGCTCGCCCCGGCCGTTCGCACCGCGGCCCTCGGCCTCACCCGCGCGCTGGCCGTCGTCCGCTGACCGGCCGCAACCTCATTGTCGTCGCCGGGCGGGAAAGCGACGCTCAGGTTGCGCCCGGCGGGTCGTCCGTCCGCGTCGCGGGGGCGCGTCCGGTGTTGCCTGCCGACCCCGGGCGCAACCTCACTGTCGTCGCCGCGCGGGAAAGCGACGCTCAGGTTGCGCTCGTCGGCCGCATCCGGGCCGGTCGCGCTCGCTCGCAATCCCGCGCGCAACCTCGCTGTCGTCGCCGGGCGGGAAAGCGACGCTCAGGTTGCGCCCGGTCGTGGCGGCGCGAGCGGGCGGCCCTGCCGAGCGTGCTGAACGGGGCGTCGCAGCGGCTCCGTGACGACGAGGTTGCGTCGGGCAACGAACGGGTTTCGGCTGAAGCCGGTTCCTTGCATACAACCCGACCACAGGATATTTTCTATTCACTGCAGAACACGTCGAGGGGAGCCTCCCGTGAGACAGAGACGTCTGTGTTGCCTGCATGATCTGCCTCGTGACCGAACCTGAGATTCCGACGCATCGGACCAAGTCGGAGCTGGCGCTCCGGGTCCTGCGCGAACGAATCCGCAGTGGCCAGCTGGAGGTGGGCTATCGCCTGCAGGTCGACGAGCTGGCGGCCGAGCTGGGCATGAGCCCCACCCCGATCCGGGAGGCGCTCCGCCTGCTGCAGGCGGACCGTCTCGTGCACTACGAGCCGCACCGGGGTGTCGTCGTCGCGCGACACTCGCCGGAACGGCTGTCTGATGTGTATGCAATGCGCATGGCGCTCGAGCCGTTGGCCACCCGGCTCGCGATCGAGCGGATGACCGACGACCAGAGGGGAGAGCTGCAGACCATCCACGAGAGCTTCCTGGCCGCAGGCCGCGCCGGCCGCGGCAAGCGGATGGCTCAGCTCAACTCCGCCTGGCACCTGGCGATCTACGAGGCCGCCGGCTCGGACATGCTGCGGGACTTCACCGCACGGCTGTGGGACGTGTTCCCGTGGCGGACCAACTGGGCCGTCGAGCAGCGGTCGCCCGACAGCATGCGCGAGCACAGCGAGGTCATGGCCGCCGTGCTGGCCGGCGACGCCCAGGCCGGCGCCGACGCGATGCTGGCGCACATCCAGGCGGGCTCGGCCTCCGAGCAGCCCGAGCTGGGCGAGCCGAGGACCTAGGACCCCGCCGGCGACCCCCGGACGCCGGCATGCCGGCGTCCGGCAGGCCCGCATGCCGTTCGCGACACGCAGTTCACCCGACAGCGACATCGACATCGACAGCGACATCGACTTCCGACATCGACGAGGATCCGATGACCCTTCAGTTCACCGAAGCCGACGTGCCCGGCCCCCGGCGCGACCTCATCGGGTACGGCGCGACGCCGCCCGCCGTCGACTGGCCGGGCGGCGCGAAGATCGCCGTGAGCATCGTGGTGAACGCCGAGGAGGGCTCGGAGATCTCGTGGGCCGCGGGGGACGCCCGCAACGAGGGCCTGGGCGAGATCCCGTACGGCATGCCCGCGGAGTACCGCGACCTCTGCGTCGAGTCCATCTACGAGTACGGCGCGCGCGCCGGCGTCTGGCGGCTGCTGCGCCTGTTCGAGGAGTACCGCGTCCCGACGACGTTCTACGCCGCCGCCGTCGCGTTCGAGCAGAACCCCGAGCTGGCCAAGGCCGTCGTCGGCGGTGGGCACGAGGTCTGCAGCCATGGCTGGCGCTGGGAGGAGCCGTGGGTGCTCAGCCGCGAGGAGGAGCGCGAGCACATGGCGGCGGCCATCGCGTCGTTCGAGCGCACCTGCGGAACCCGGCCGGTCGGCTGGTACTGCCGCTACGGCCCGAGCGTGCACACCCGCGAGCTGCTGGTCGAGGAGGGCGGGTTCCTCTACGACTCCGACGCCTACAACGACGACCTGCCCTACTACGTCAGCGTCGGCGACAAGCGCCAGCTCGTCGTGCCCTACACGATGGTCTACAACGACGTGAAGTACGCGATGCCCCCCGGCATGGCCAGCCCGACCGACTTCTTCGACGTCTGCCGCCGCGGTTTCGACGAGCTGCTGCGCGAGGGCCGCGCCGGGCGGCCGCGGATGATGTCGATCGGTCTGCACCCGCGCTGGGCCGGCCAGGCCGGACGCACGTCGGCCCTGCGCGAGTTCATCGAGCACGCCCAGCGGGAGTCCGACGTCTGGTTCGCCACCCGCGAGCAGATCGCGCGCTTCTGGCTGGAGAACCACCCCGACGAGGGGGCCGCGTGACGCCCCCGGCGGGTCGTGAGCGGCGACCATCGCCGCTCACGGGGGGACCGGGCGCGAACCCCGGAGCCGCTCCGACCGTACTTCATAGAATATTTTCTGTATCGACTCCGAGCCTCCACGAGCTGACGACGAGGAGCCGTCCGGCATGACAGATCTTCCCCTGCAGGGACTCAAGGTGGTCGACGCGGCGTCGATCTTCGCCGGGCCCGTGGCCGCGACGCTGCTCGCGGACTTCGGCGCCGACGTGCTGAAGGTCGAGCACCCGCGCGGTGACAGCCTGCGATCGATGGGCTGGAACGTCGACGGCGAGTCGCTGTTCTGGGCGCTGGTCTCCCGCAACAAGCGCTGTATCACGCTCAAGCTGTCCGCCCCCGAGGGTGCCGACATCCTCAAGAAGATCATCGCCGACGCGGACGTGTTCGTCGAGAACTTCCGGCCCGGCACGCTCGAGCGCTGGGGCCTGGGCCCCGACGTCCTGCACGAGATCAACCCCGGCCTGGTCATCCTGCGCACCACCGGGTTCGGCCAGACCGGCCCGTACGCGAACCGGCCGGGGTTCGGCACCCTCGCCGAGGCGATGTCGGGGTTCGCCCACATCAACGGCTGGCCCGACAAGCCCCCGGCGCTGCCGCCGTTCGCGCTCGGTGACTGCATCGCGGGGTTCACCGGCTGCTTCGCGATCATGTTCGCGCTCTGGTGGCGCGAGCACGGCGGCAACGGCAAGGGGCAGGTCATCGACCTGTCGATCTACGAGCCGATGTTCTGGATGCTCGGCCCGCAGACGATCCTCTACGACAAGACCGGTGAGGTCGTGGGCCGCTCGGGCAACCACACGCCCTACAGCGCCCCGCGCAACGCCTACCAGACCAAGGACGGGCGCTGGCTCGCCCTGTCGGCCACCGCGCAGTCCATCGCCGACCGGGTCGTCCGGCTCGTCGGCCGGCCGGACTTCGCCGAGCAGCCGTGGTTCGCCGGCAACCCCGGCCGCATCGCCCACACCGCCGAGCTCGACGAGGCGATCGGCGGTTGGATCGCCGAACGCACCGCCGAGGAGGTGCTCGCGGAGTTCGAGACCGCGGAGGGGGCGATCGCGCCCGCGTACACCGCGGCGGACATCGTCAAGGACCCGCAGTACCTCGCGCGGGAGACGATCGTGCGGGTCCCGCACGAGGGGCTCGGCGACGTGCTGATGCAGAACGTCGTCCCGGTCCTGTCGGACACCCCGGGGAAGGTCCGGCATGCCGGGGCCCCCAAGGGGTCGAGCAACGACGAGGTCTACCGCGAGCAGCTGGGCCTCACCGACGAGCAGCTGGCGGCCCTCGAGGCCGACGGCATCATCTGAGGAGGAACGCGTTGTCGGACAACGGTTTCGAGGCCGTCGGGGAGTTCTACGCGGAGCGCGGCATCGGCGCGGCCGCCGGTGCGGGGGAGCGCCCCGCGGTGCTGGTCGTCGACGTCTCGCGGGCGTTCACCTCCAGCGCCTACGGCGTGGGTGCCGACGACGCGCCTGCGGTGCCGCACATCGCCGAGCTGCTCGGGCGGGCGCGGGAGGCCGGCGCGCCGATCGTGTTCACGACGATCGCCTACGCCCCCGGCGAGGACGCCGCGTCGTTCGCGGCGAAGGTCCCGGCGCTGCGCGAGCTGCGCACCGACGACCCGGCCGCGGTCGAGGTCCACCCGGACCTGGACCGGCGCCCCGCCGAGCTGGTGCTCGTCAAGAAGTTCCCGTCGGCCTTCTTCGGTACCCATCTCACGTCGTACCTGGTGCAACGGGGGATCGACACCGTTGTCGTCACCGGGTGTTCGACGTCCGGCTGCATCCGCGCCAGCGTCATCGACGCGGTGTCCTACGGGTTCCGGGTGGTCGTGCCCGAGGAGTGCGTCTTCGACCGGGCCGAGGAGCCGCACCGCGCGAACCTCTTCGACATCGGCTCGAAGTACGCCGACGTCCTGCCCCGGCAGGACGTCGAGAAGTACCTGCTGTCCCACGCCCGCGGCGACCGCTGACCCGGTCCCGGCTGGTCTCTAGGAGGAGACATGCTGTCTGGCACGTCCATGAAACGGATGGCGACCGTCGGCGCGGCGGCGCTGATGCTGACCGTCGTCGCCGCGTGCTCGTCGGGAGGCTCGTCCTCCGGTGACGCCGCGGCGGCGGGCGGGGGCGCCTCGTGCGACCTCACCGCCGTCAACGCCGCGCTCGACAAGTACTCGGCGGTGCCCGAGTACAAGGAGCCGGGCCCGGCGTTCGACATGAGCAAGGCCGCCGGCAAGACCATCTTCAACATCCAGGAGTCCAGCGCGAACCCGTTCACGCAGGCCCTGACGACGTCGATGACCCAGGCCGCGGAGAAGGTCGGCATGAAGGTCGTCGACTACCCCAACCAGGGCGACCACACCCAGTGGATCCAGGGCATGAACGCGGCCATCGCGCAGAAGCCCGACGCCATCACCCTCACCGGCGGCACCATCAGCCCGACCTACTTCCAGCCGCAGGCCGCAGCGGCGAAGGCGGCGGGGATCCCGATCATCACCGTCCTCAACGAGGACCTCACCCAGCCCCAGGGACCCGAGGTCACCGCGCGTGTCGCGCAGCCGTACGACCTCGCCGCCCGGCTGTCCGCGGACTTCGTCATCAAGGACACCAACTGCGCGGGCAACGTCCTGGTGCTGACCTCGAAGGAGGTCATCGGGAGCCCGGCCTCGATCGACGCGATCAACGACGAGTTCAAGAAGTACTGCCCGAACTGCAAGCTGACGTTCCAGAACGTCTCGGTGCCGGACTGGTCGACGCAGATCACCAACATCGTCCGCTCGGCCATCCAGACCGACCCCAACCTCAACTACGTCGTGCCGCTCTACGACAGCATGTCGCAGTTCGTGGTGCCCGGCATCCAGCTCGCCGGCGCCACCGGCAAGGTGCACATCTCGACGTTCAACGGCACCCCGTTCGTGCTCAAGATGATGCAGGACGCGGACGTCGTGCGGATGGACGTCGGCGAGAACCCGGCGCAGGTCGGGTACGCCGTCGTCGACCAGGTCGGCCGGATCATCTCCGGCGCGGGCCCGATCGCGTCGGGTGACGAGGGCATCCAGCTGCGGGTCTTCACCAAGACCAACGTCGCCGAGGCCGGCAACCCGCCGGAGCTCGGCAAGGGCTACGGCGACTCCTTCGCGGACAGCTACCTCAAGCTGTGGGGCAAGGCGGCGGGCTGATGGCGGTTCCGGCAGGTTCCGGTGGGGCGCCCCGCGCGGGCGCCCTGCCGGTGGTCGAGGCGCGCGGCGTCTCCAAGTCGTTCGCCGGGGTCCGGGTGCTCGACTCGGTGGACCTCGACGTCCTCCCTGGAGAGATCCACGGTCTGCTCGGGGAGAACGGGTCGGGCAAGTCGACCTTCATCAAGGTCCTCGCCGGGTTCCACGACCCGGACCCGGGCAGCCGGCTGCGGATCAACGGCGAGGACGTCGCGCTGCCGCTGCCGCCGGGCGCGTTCCGCGACCACGGGATGAGCTTCGTGCACCAGGACCTCGGGCTCATCACGAGCCTGTCGGTGCTGGAGAACCTGCGCATCGGCTCGTTCAGCCGGTCGCGGAACTGGGCGATCGGCTGGCGACGGCAGCGGGCCGAGGCCCGGCGTCTGTTCGAGGAGTTCGACGTCGACCTGGACCCGGCCGCCCGCGTCGCGGATCTCGACGGCACCCAGCGGGCGCTGCTCGCGATCGTGCGGGCCGTCCACGAGATGCGGACGCTGCGCGGCAGCACCCGCACCGGGCCCGGGATGCTGATCCTCGACGAGCCGACCGTGTTCCTGCCGGAGACGGGTCGCCGCCAGCTGTTCTCGCTCATGCGCGAGATCGCCGGCGGCGGCTCCGCCGTCCTGTTCGTCTCCCACGATCTCGACGAGGTCCGGGAGATCACCGACCGCGCCACGATCTTCCGGGACGGCCGGCTGCGGGCGACGGTCGAGACGGCCACGGTGAGCGACACCGAGCTGGTCCAGCTGATCATCGGGCGCGAGCTGCCCGATCACAGCGGGGAGCGCGAGGAGGTCGTGCCGACCGCGGCGACGGGGGCGATGGCCGTCGAGGACCTGTCCGACGAGCGTGTCGAGTCGGTGTCGTTCGCCCTCGGCCCCGGTGAGGTGCTGGGCCTCACCGGGCTGCTCGGCTCCGGCTTCGAACGCATCCCCTACCTGCTGTTCGGGGCGTTCCCGGCGGCGTCGGGCACGCTGCGCAAGGGTGCGGAGGTGCTGTCGCTGCCGGGGATGGACCCGGTCAAGGCGATCGCACACCGGATGGCGCTCATCCCCGCCGACCGGCAGCGCGACGGCAGCGTCGGCAGCGTGAGCGTCCGCGACAACGCGATGCTGCAGGTCATCGACCGGTACTCGACGTGGCACGGGCTGTCGCGGGCCCGGCTGGCCCGGGACTGTCAGGACACCCTGCACCGGTTCGACGTGCGACCGCCCGTCCCCGGACTGGCCTACCAGTCGCTCTCGGGCGGCAACCAACAGAAGGTGCTGCTGGCCAAGTGGCTCGCGGCCGAGCCCGAGGTGCTGTTGCTGCACGAGCCGACGCAGGGCGTCGACATCGGCGCCCGCGCACAGATCTACGACGTGGTCCACGAGGCCGCGCGGTCCGGCTGCGCCGTGCTGTGCGCGAGCTCGGACTACGAGCAGCTGGCGGCGATCTGCGACCGGGTGCTGATCTTCGACCGCGGCCGCGTCGCCCGTGAGCTGTTCGGCGACGAGATCACGAAGGACCGCATCGCGCACGAGTGCTACACACTCGCCGACCGTGCGGTTCCCGCCGGCCCGGTGGGGCCGACCGAAGGCGAGGGAGAGGACCGATGACCCGCACGAGCAACTCCGAGCCGGCGACGGACGTCGTCGTGGAGCCGGGGCGCTCCTCGAGCGCGACCGTCGCGCGGTCGCTGGCGCAGCGGTTCTCGATCGTGATCGCGCTGGTCGTCGTCGTGGTGGTGTTCGGTGCGCTGCGCCCCGGCACGTTCCTGACGACGTCGACCCTGCAGGGCATCCTCGGCTCGCAGGCCGTGCTCGTCGTGCTGACGTGCGCGCTGCTGATCCCGCTCACCGCGGGCGACTACGACCTGTCGGTCGCGGGCGTGCTGATGACGTCACAGATGCTGATCGGCGTGCTGAACGCCCAGCAGGGCATGAACATCTGGCTCGTCATCGTGATCTGCCTGGTCACCGGGGCGGTGATCGGCCTGCTCAACGGTGCGTTCGTGTTGCTGTTCGGCGTCGACCCGTTCATCGTCACGCTGGGGACGGGCACGATCCTTTCCGGCGCCGTGCTCTGGCTGGGCGACTCGACGACGATCAGCGGCATCTCGTCCGGCTTGACCGACTGGGTCATCGTCAACCGGTTCCTCGGGGTGCCGCTGGCGTTCTGGTACGGCCTCGTGATCACCGCCGGGCTCTGGTACTTCCTCGAGTACACCGCCGCCGGGCGGCGGCTGCTGTTCGTCGGCCGTGGCCGGGCCGTGTCGCGGCTGTCGGGCCTGCGGGTCACCCGGATCCGGTGGGGTGCACTGGTCGCGTCCGCGACGCTCGCCGCCCTGGCCGGCATCCTCTACGCCGGCACGACGGGCGCGGCCGACCCGGTGTCCGGCGAGGCGTTCCTGCTGCCGACGTTCGCGGCGGCCTTCCTCGGTTCGACGGCGATCCTGCCCGGCAAGTTCAACTCGTGGGGCTCGTTCATCGCCGTGTACTTCCTGGTCGCGGGCACCACCGGCCTCCAGATGCTCGGCGCCCAGTCCTACGTCTCGGACCTGTTCTACGGCGGCGCGCTCGTCGTCGCGGTCTGCGCCTCGCGCTACAGCAGGCGCAAGGAGGTCCGCGAGGCCGGATCGCTCTGACCCACTCCACGGAGGAAGCACCCACCATGCCGTTCCACGAGCGCCCCAGCCGGGCGCTGTACGCCGGGCCGGAGCGGGCCGCGGCCCGCTCCTACCTGCGCAACATCGGTTTCACCCCGGACGACCTCGACCGTCCCGTCGTCGGCGTCGTGCACAGCTGGACCGGCACGATGCCGTGCAACCTCAACCACCGCGACCTCGCCGTGCACGCGGCGGCGGGCGTGCGCTCCGTCGGGTGCACGCCGATGGAGGTCAACACGATCGCGATCTCCGACGGGATCACGATGGGCACGCCCGGCATGCGGGCGTCGCTGGTGAGCCGCGAGCTCGTCGCCGACTCGGTCGAGCTCGTCGCCCGCGGCCACATGTTCGACGGCATCGTCGGCATCGCCTCCTGCGACAAGACGGTGCCCGCCATGGCGATGGCCATGGCCCGCATCGACCGGCCGTCGGTCCTGCTCTACGGCGGGACGATCCTCACCGGCCGGTTCCGCGGCCGGGAGGTCGCCGTGCACGACGTGTTCGAGGCCATCGGCGCACACGCCGCCGGGACCTTCACCGACGCCGACCTCGACGAGATGGAGGCCGCCGCCTGCCCCGGCGCCGGGGCGTGCGGCGGCCAGTACACGGCCAACACCATGGCGATGGTCATGGAGGTGCTCGGCCTCTCGCCCGCGCGGGTCAACGGCATCCCCGCGGTCGACGCGGACAAGCCCGAGGCGGTCGCGGCGGCGGCCGCCCTCGTCGACACCGTCGCCACGAACGACCTGCGTCCCAGCGCGTTGCTCACCCGGCCCGCGTTCGAGAACGCCGTCGCCGCCGTCGCGGCGTCGGGCGGCTCGACGAACGCGGTCCTGCACCTCATCGCGCTCGCCGCGGAGGTCGGTGTCCCGCTCACCCTCGACGACATCGACCGGATCTCCCGGCGGACACCGCTGCTGTGCGACCTGATGCCGGGCGGGCGCTACAGCGCCGCCGACCTGCACGCCGCGGGCGGCACGATGCTGCTCGTCGCGCGCCTCGTCGAGGGCGGGCTCGTCGACGGCTCGACGCCGACGGTCACCGGCCGCACGCTCGGCGAGGAGGCGGCCGACGCGGTGGAGTCGCCGCGCCAGCGCGTCGTCGCCCCCCTCGCGGAGCCGTTCGCGGCCGAGGGCGGGCTCGTCGTCCTGCGCGGCAACCTCGCACCGGACGGTGCCGTCGTCAAGGTCACCGCGCACACCCCGCGGTCGCACACCGGGACGGCGCGGGTCTTCGACGGCGAGCGCGCCGCGCTCGACGCCGTCCTCGGCGGCGCGGTGGGTCCGGGCGACACGGTGGTCATCCGGCACGTCGGGCCGCGCGGCGGGCCGGGGATGCCCGAGATGCTGCAGGTGACGTCGGCGATCATGGGCCGGGGACTGGGCGAGACCGTCGCACTGGTCACCGACGGCCGGTTCAGCGGCGCGACGCGTGGTCTGATGGTCGGGCACGTCGCGCCGGAGGCCGCGGCGGGCGGGCCGATCGGATTGCTGCGCACCGGCGACCGGATCGTCCTCGACGCCGACACCCGCACGATCGCCACCGACGCCGACCTCACCACCCGCACCCCGCCGCCCGCGCCCGGTCACGAGTTCACCCGCGGCGTCTTCGCCAAGTACGCCGCCACGGTCGGGTCGGCGGCCGGAGGCGCGGTCACGACCCCCTCCTCGAACGGAGCCCCCGCATGACCGACCCCCGCTCACTGCTCTTCGTGCCGTCCAACCGGCCCGACCGGTTCGAGAAGGCCTCCCGCAGCGGCGCCGACGCCGTGATCCTCGACCTCGAGGACTCCGTCGGCGTGAGCCAGAAGGTCGCCTCGCGCGACAACCTGCAGCAGGCCGCCGACCTGGCCGCCGCCGCCGGGCAGTCGGTGTACGTGCGGGTCAACCCCGTCGACACCGAGTGGCACACCGGGGACCTGGCCGCCGCCGCCCGGATCGGCGCGCGCGGCGTGATCGTCCCCAAGTGCGAGGACGCCGACGTCGTCGCGGGCATCGACCGCGACCTGGCCGCCGGGCTCGAGCTCGTGCTGATCCTCGAGACCGCGGCCGGGGTGCTCAACGCCGTCGCGCTCGCCCGCCCGACCGACCGGGTCCGCCGGATCTCCTTCGGCGCCTACGACTTCGCGCTCGACATGGGGGTCGTGCCCGAGCAGGCGCACGCACTGATGACGTCGTCGCGGATCCACGTCGCGATGGCCGCCGTCGCCGCGGGCGTGCAGCCGATCGACACCGCGTTCGCCGACGTCCGCGACCCCGGCGCGATGCGCCGCCAGACCGAGGAGGCCCACGGGATGGGCTTCACCGGCAAGTTCGCGATCCATCCCGACCAGGTGCCGATCGTCAACGAGGTGCTCTCACCGAGCCCCGCCGAGATCGACACGGCGCAGCGCATCGTCGCCGCCTTCGACGAGGCCGAGCGCGACGGCATCGCCGCGATCACCGTGGACGACAAGCTCGTCGACTACCCGATCGCCCAACGCGCGCAGGCCACCCTGGAGCGGGCCGCGCAGTTCGGGCTGGTTGCGTCGTGAGCACGACCGCGCGCAGGTCGGCGTCCGGCCTCGACCTGCACATCCACACCGGCGACGGCTCCGGGAAGGCCCCGATCGTCGCGCTGCACCCGTGGTTCGGCTGCTGGCAGTTCTGGCTGCCCGTCGTCGAACTGATGCCCGAGCGGGACTGGGTGCTCGTCGACATGTACTCCGGCGCCGGCACGATCCCCGCCGACGACGGTGCCTTCGACGGCCTCGCCGCCGCGATCACGTCGGCGACCGAGGAGTACACCGACCGGCCCGTCGTGCTCATGGGCAACTCGACGGGCGGGCTGCTCGCGCAGGTCATCGCTATCGCGGGCCGCCCGGCGCTGGACTCGCTCGTGCTGGTCGGCACCGGCGCCACGGCCGCCGGGGTGAAGGCGCCGTTCCGCGCGACGCTCGGCGAGTGGCTCGACGCGGGTGGCACCGCCGCGCCCGCGTCGACCGCCGCCGTCGTGCGGTCGCTGGTGTACCGCGATCCGCCGGCCGAGGACATGCGGCTCTACGCCGAGGCCGTCGAGACCGCCGACTACCCGTTCCTGTCCGCGGTGCTGCGCGGCGTGCTCGCCGGTGACGTCGTCGACCGGCTGCCGGAGATCTCGGTGCCGACGCTGGTCGTGCGTGGCACGGAGGACGCGGCGCGTACCGAGGAGCACGTCGCGACGCTCGTCGCGGGCATCCCCGACTGCCGGGCCGTCGAGATTGCGGAAGCGGGCCACTCGCCGATGGTCGACACCCCGCGGGAGTTCGCCGCGGCGGTCCGCGAGCTGTTGGGGGACGAGGCATGACGGGACCGGGAGGACGCGACGTCGTCGGCTACGGACCGACCCCGCCGACGCGTCGGTGGCTCGGCGACGACCGGCTCGCGATCTCGCTCGTCGTCAACTACGAGGAGGGTTCGGAGCGTTCGCTCCCGGCGGGGGACGCGACGCAGGAGTCGCTGACGGAGTGGGGGGCCTACCCCTTCCCGGACGGTGTCCGCAACCTCGCCATGGAGTCGATGTACGAGTACGGCTCGCGCGTCGGCGTCTGGCGGATCCTCGACGTGCTGCGCCGCCACGGCGTGCCCGCGACGTTCTTCGCGTGCGCACAGGCGTTCGAGATGGCCCCCGCGGTCGCGGAGGCCGTCTCCGCCGCCGGGCACGAGGTGTGCAGCCACGGCTGGCGGTGGGAGGAGGTGTTCGGGCTCTCCGAGGAGGAGGAGCGCGAGCACATCCGGATGGCCGTCGAGTCGCTGGAACGCACCACCGGGAGCAGGCCCGTCGGCTGGTACTGCCGGTACGGGCCCAGCGAGCGGACCCGGCGGCTCGTCGTCGAGGAGGGCGGGTTCCTCTACGACTCCGACTCCTACGCCGACGACGTGCCCTACGAGGTCGACGTCGACGGGACCTCGCACCTCGTCGTGCCCTACACGGCCGACACCAACGACATCCAGTTCTGGCTCGCCGACCCGCTCGCGACCTCGGAGCAGTTCT
Source organism: Pseudonocardia sp. D17 (assembly GCF_036984265.1). Lineage (NCBI taxonomy): Bacteria > Bacillati > Actinomycetota > Actinomycetes > Pseudonocardiales > Pseudonocardiaceae > Pseudonocardia > Pseudonocardia sp. D17. The sequence continues at coordinate 160,060 of NZ_BPRG01000050.1, forward strand.
TCACCTACCTCAAGGACGCCTTCGACACGCTGTACCGCGAGTCCGCGCAGGCGCCGCGGATGATGTCGGTCGGCCTGCACTGCCGGATCATCGGCAGGCCCGCCCGCATCGCGGGCCTCGAGCGGTTCGTCGAGTACGCATCGGGGTTCGACGGGGTCGTCTTCACGACGCGCGAGCGGATCGCCAGGTCCTGGCGGGCCTCGGCCGACGGGCCCGTGCCCGCGTCCCCGGTGACCGTGATCCCGCGGGCCGAGGCCACCGCCCGCGCGGGCGAGGGGTCGTGGGCGACCATGCTCGTCGACGCCGACACGGTTCCCCACGCGACGTCGACGCTGGGGCTCTCCCACGTGCTGCCGGGGGAGTCGACGGCGCTGATCCGGCACACGACCGAGGAGGTCTGCCTCGTGGTGGCCGGGTCGGGTGTGCTGCGTACGGACCTCGGCGACGTCGCCTTCACCACCGGCGACACCCTGCACATCCCGGCGGGACGCCCGCACGCCATCGTCAACACCGGGGACGTGCCCGCCGAGATGGTCTTCTCGTTCCCGGGCGCCCGCCGGCCGCGGACCGAGGAGGTCACCGGCTGACGGTGTCCGGATCGTCGGCTCTTGTCCCAGTCCGTGGACAGGTCTAACCTCTCGCCATGCAGAGATCGGGCCAATCCTCGGGCGCGAAGCCCCGGCTGTACCTGGCGGTGGCCCAGCAGCTGCTCACCTCGGTGGCGACGGGCGAGTACGCCGCGGGGACCCGGCTCCCGGGCGACCGCGATCTCGCCGAGCGGCTCGACGTCTCCCGCGCGACGGCGCGGGAGGCGATCCTCGCGCTGGAGATCGTCGGCGCCGTCGAGGTGCGGCACGGCGACGGGACCTACGTCCGCACGCACCCGGCGGTCGCGGCGATCGAGGCCTCCGCGCTCGACGTCGCACCCCGGGAGCTGATCGAGGCCCGCCGCAGTGTGGAACCGGCCGTGGCCGCGCTCGCGGCCACCCGGATCGACGGCGACACCGTCGGCAGGCTGCGCCGGATCCTCGCCGAGGCCGCCGAGCTCGTGGCCGAGCCCGCCGAGGTGACCCGGTTCCTCGCCCTCGGTCTCCGGTTCCACGGCGAGCTCGCGCTGGGGTGCGGCAACACCCTGCTCGCCGGCATCGTCGGCCAGTTCGTCAACGCCGAGTCGCATCCGCTGTGGGTGCTGGTGAACCAGTTGGCGGTGAGCTCGCCGGCGGCCAGGGAGAGCCAGCTCGCCGAGCACACCGAGATCGTCGACGTGATCACCGCGGGCGATTCCGGCGCCGCGGCCGCGACGATGGCGGCCCATCTCGCGGCGGTCGACACCGTCATCTTCGATCCCGCGGCGGTCCGGGCCGCCACCGCAACGAGCTGAGGAGCCCGCCCGATGACCTCGTCGACCCCACCGCCGACCCCACCGTCGACCCCACCGTCGACCCCACCGGCTCCCGCGGACCTCGTCGTCCACGGCGGCACCGTCGTCAACGCGGGTGGCAGCGCCGCCGCGACGGTCGTCGTCACCGACGGACGGATCGTCGCGGTCCAGGACCCGGCGCTGCCGCTGCCGCCGCACCGACGGGCGATCGACGCCGCGGGATCGTTCGTGATCCCCGGTGGTGTCGACCCGCACTGCCACATCGGGCAGCGGCTCGGCGAGTACAGCCAGCTCGACGACTACGCCTCGGCCAGCATCGCCGCGCTGTGGGGCGGCACGACGACCGTCGTCGACTTCGCGATCCCCGATCCGGGTCAGCGCCCGATCGACGCGGTCGCCGAACGTCGCAAACTGGCGGAGATCTCCCGCTGCGACACCGCGCTGCACGGTTGTGTCATCCAGTGGGACGCCACGACGGCGGGCCAGATCGCCGAGATGGCGACCACGGGCGTGCGCACGATCAAGCTGTTCACGACGTACAAGGACGTCGTCATGGCCGGGCCCGACACGGTGCTCGAGGTGCTGCGGACGCTGCACGCCCAGGGCGGCATCGCCTACGTGCACGCCGAGGCCAACCACGTCATCGAGGACGCGCAGGCGTCGGCCGTCGCGGCGGGCGAGGCGGCCGCCGGCCACATGCCGCGGACCCGGCCCGAGCTCGCCGAGGCCGCGGCGGTGGCACAGGTCCTCGCGACGGCCGAGCACGTCGACGCCCCGGTCTACTTCGTGCACCAGACCACCGCGGAGGCCGTCGACCTCGTCCGGGCGGCGCGCCGGCGTGGGGTGCGGGCCTACACCGAGACCTGCCCGCACTACCTCTATCTCGACGAGGGCACCTACGCGGGCGACCATCCCGAGCGCTTCGTCTGCTGCCCGCCGCTGCGCGCGCCGGAGACCGTCGCGCAGCTGCGGGCCCGGGCGCTCGTCGGCGACGTCGACACCCTCGGCTCGGACCACTGCTGCTACTCGACGGGCCAGAAGTCCGAGCACTCGCACGACGTCCGGGTCATGCCCAACGGGCTGCCGGGCGTCGAGACCCGGCTGCCGGTGACCTTCACCCAGCTCGTCGTGCGCGGCGGGATGCCGGTCGAGCGGTTCGTCGGCATGTTCGCGACGAACCCCGCCCGGCTCAACGGCCTGACCGGCAAGGGCGTGCTGGCTCCCGGGCACGACGCCGACCTCGTCGTGCTCGACCCGGCCGGGCGCCGCCCCGCACGGATCGCCGACCTGCACATGGCCACCGACTACTCGCCCTACGAGGGGGAGGAGCTCGCCGGCTGGCCGTCGGTCGTCGTCAGCGGGGGCCGCGTGGTCCTCGACGCCGACGGCTTCCACGACCCCGGGCCCGTCGGCCGCGCCCTGCACGCCGACCCGATGCCCGACCACCTCATCACCTGACGGCCCCCGCCGTCGCGCGTCGCTCGACCGTCACCGACCTCCGGAAGGCCACCAACCCCACGCGGAGCCCGTCATGACCAGCTCGGCCGCACGCCCCGGCCACGGACCGGCCGCCCGTGCCGCGCAGTGCGCGGCCGGCGGGTGTGCCGGGACGGCGGGCGCGGCCGGCGACGGCGCCGGGTGCGTGAGCGCGTGCGTGATCCGGCGTCGCCGTGATGCGTGTCTCGCGACGGCGTCCGCGGGGCCCGTCGCGGCCACCGTCGGTTCGCCCCGAACACCGGACGGCACGGATCTCCGGGCGAGCGGCCTGCCCGCGCCCGTGGGGATCCGGCGGCGTCCGGCGGACGCGCGACGACCTGGACGAAACCGACACGTCGCAGGGGCGGAAGGCTCTCCGCGAGCGTCCGGACGGACGGCCCGACGCGGAGCGCCACACGGGGCCGCGGGACGGCTGCGCCCTGTGACCGTTCCAAGATTGCATACCGAACGGGCAGAGTCACCGCGCGCTTACGAAACTCAACAGTTACAAACTGGGCGCCAGATCTGTTGACTGATGAGGGGAAACCCGGTTCGATTGGCCGATCGGGGGACTGAATCTGGTCCGAGAAGAGGGCAGCACATGTATACACATAGAGCCCGGCGCTGGGTGGCAGGAGCGATCGCCGCCGTCGCCGTGGTGGCACTGGCCGCCTGCTCCAAGGGCGGGACCGCCTCGACGTCGTCCGACTCCGGGGCACCCGCCGCGGCGGTGCCGCAGGCCGTCGTCGACAACATCGCGAAGTACAGCGGTCCGTCGACGTTCACCCCGCCCGGTCCGGCCATCGACGTCTCGTCGCTCAAGGGCAAGAAGATCTTCGACATCCCGTCGGTGCCGAACCCCTTCGTGCAGTCGATCTCGGCCTCCATGCAGGAGGCGGCCGAGAAGGCGGGCATGGTCTACACCAAGTTCGACAACCAGGCCCAGGTGTCGCAGTGGGTCCAGGGCATCAACCAGGCCATCGCCTCCAAGCAGGACATCATCGTCCTCAACGGCGCGCCCGACCCCCGCGCGCTCGGCCCGCAGCTGCAGGCCGCGAAGGCCGCGGGCATCCCGGTGATCGTGATGCACTTCCACGACAACGAGATGCCGGACCCGCCCGCCTGTGAGGGCTGCACCGACGTCACCGCGACGGTGACCGCGCCGTTCAACGAGGCCGGCAAGGCGGCCGCCGACTGGATGATCAAGGACTCCGGCGGCAAGGCGAACGTGCTGATCGTGGGCGGCAGCGACATCCTGCCCAGCCCCGGCACCATCAAGACGATGCAGGACGAGTTCGCGGCGAACTGCCCGGACTGCTCGACGACCGTCACCAACATCCCGGTGGCGGACTGGAACACCAAGACCCAGGGTGTCGTCCAGTCGGCCCTGCAGGCCAACCCGAAGGTCAACTACGTCTACGTGCTCTACGACGCCATGGTCGCGGGCGCGATCCCGGCGGTGCAGACGCTGGCCAAGACCGGTCAGGTGAAGATCACCAGCTACAACGGTTCGCCCTTCGCCCTCGACGCGATCCGCCAGTCCAACGGTGAGCTCGTCGCGATGAACGTCGGTGAGGACACCCCGGGTATCGGCTACGCGACGATGGACCAGGTCTTCCGGGTCCTGCTCGGTCAGCAGCCGGTGCACGAGCGCACGCCGATCCGCATCTGGGACAAGACCAACGTGGCCGAGGCCGGCACGCCGGCCAAGGCCGGCGAGGGCTACGGCAACGCCTACACCTCCGGGTTCCTCAAGCTGTGGGGCCTGGGCGGCGGCGCCTGACCCGTACGAACCATCCGCTCTCCAGCGGTCCCCGGGCCGGTCGCCGACGCGGCCGGCCCGGGGCCGGGTGAGCAGCCGACCCACCGCTCGCACGCCGAGGAGGACAGTCATGACGAACTCGACCCCGCTCGTCCGGATCCGCGGGCTCACGAAGATCTTCGGTGGGCAGCGGGCCCTCGACGGTGTCGACCTCACGATCATGCCCGGCGAGGTGCACGGTCTGCTGGGGGAGAACGGCTCCGGGAAGTCCACGCTGATCAAGGTCCTGTCGGGCTTCCACACGCCCGACGGGGGCACGCTGGAGGTTGCCGGCCGGGACGTCCCGCTGCCGCTGCTGCCGGGCCAGCACCGCAGCCTCGGCTTCGACTTCGTCCACCAGGACCTGGGGCTCGTGCCCTCGCTGTCGGTCACCGAGAACCTGATGCTCGGCGAGATCGCGTCGTCGCGGAAGGTCGCGTACTCCTGGCGGGCGGCCCGTGAGCGGGCAGCGGCCATGTTCGCGCGCTACGACGTCGACATCGACCCCGACGCCACCGTCGAACGGATCCGGCCCGTCGACCGGGCGATGCTCGCGATCGTGCGTGCCGTCGAGAGCATCCGCGCGGGCGCGGCCGCGGAGGGTGAGGCGGGCGCGAACATGCTCGTCCTCGACGAGCCGACCGTCTTCCTGCCCAAGCAGGAGGTCGGTCAGCTGTTCTCGCTGGTGCGGCGCATCACCTCCGACGGGTCGAGCGTCCTTTTCGTGTCGCACGACCTCGACGAGGTCCGTGAGATCACCGACCGGGTGACCGTCCTGCGCGACGGCCGTACGTCCGGCACCGCGGTGACGAAGGAGATCTCCGGCCGCGAGCTCGTCACGATGATCATCGGCCGTGAGCTCGCGGAGCACCCGCACGACGCGCACGCCGCGACGACCGTCGGCCGCGACGTCGTGCTGTCGGTGCGCAACCTCTCGCACGGCCCGCTGCAGGACGTGTCCTTCGACCTGCACGAGGGCGAGGTGCTCGGCTTCGCCGGCCTCGTCGGGTCCGGGTACGAGGAGGTCGTCTACTCGCTGTTCGGGGCCTCCCCGGGCGCGACCGGGACGATCAGCTCCGGCGAGCGCACCATCGACATCGCGAGCCTCACGCCGCGGCGCGCCATGTCGTTGGGCATGGCGCTCGTGCCTGGTGACCGCAAGAACTCCGGCAGCGTCGCGACGCTCTCGCTCGGCGAGAACATGAACCTCACCGTGCTGGACCGGTACTTCCGCGGCTGGCGGCTGCGGCACGGGACGATGCGCGACAACGTCCGTCAGCTCGTCACCGAGTTCGACGTCCGGCCCGCCGTGCCCGACCTGGAGTACGGGTCGTTCTCCGGCGGCAACCAGCAGAAGGCCCTCATGGCCAAGTGGCAGCAGACGAACCCGAAGGTGCTGCTGCTGCACGAACCCACCCAGGGCGTCGACGTCGGCGCCCGCCAGCAGATCTTCGACATGATCCGCGGCAGTACCGCGACCAGCGCGACGATCTGCGCGAGTTCGGAGTACGAGCAGCTCGAGACAATCTGTGACCGCGTGGGGATCTTCGTGCGCGGCCGGCTCGTCACGTTCGTGACGGGCGCAGACATCACCAAGGCCCGCATCGCCGACCTGTGTCACGGCCAGGCGTCGGCCCCCGTCCCGGCCCCGTGAACGACCACACCGGCCCCGTGAACGAGAAGAGAGGCGCCGACATGACGACCGCGCGCAAGGACGCCGAGACCCCGGTGGACGCGGGGCCGCCCGTCACCGAGTCCACATCGTCCACCGCCGCCGAGGCGGCCGAGCCGTCGGAGAAGGCGGCCCGGCGCAGGCCCACCGGCCGGCTCGAGGCCATGGCACTGCCGCTGACCTGGCTCGCGGTGATCGTCGTCTTCAGCATCCTGGAGACCGACACGTTCTTCACCTCGGCCAACGCGGCGTCGATCCTGGCCTCGCAGGCCGTCCTCGTGGTGGTGACCCTCGGCCTGATCGTGCCGCTCATCGCGGGCGACTTCGACCTGTCGATCGGGTCGGTCGTCGGGATGTCGGCGCTGGTGATCGCGATCCTCAACGTCCAGCACGGCTGGAACATCTGGGCCGCGGTCGTCGTCGCGCTGCTCGCCGGCATCGTCGTCGGGTTGATCAACGGCATGCTGACCGTGCTGCTCGGGATCGACAGCCTGATCGTCACCCTGGGCATGAGCACGCTGCTCGCCGGCGTCGCGCTCTGGATCAGCGGCGCGAACACCATCACCGGCGTCGACCAGACGCTCGTCGACGTGGTGATCTCGTACCGGCTGTTCGGGATCCCGATGGAGTTCTACTACGCGATCATCTTCGCGCTGGTGCTGTGGTACGTCTTCGCCTTCACCCCGCTCGGGCAGCGGCTGCTCGTCGTCGGCCGCAACCGCGAGGTCGCCCGGCTCTCGGGCATGCGGGTGTCGACGCTGCGCATCGGCGCGCTGGTCACCTCGGCCTTCGTCGCCGCGCTCGGTGGTGTGCTGATCGCGGGCACGTCCGGTTCCGCGGGCCCGACCACCGGTCTGGACCTGCTGCTACCGGCGTTCGCGGCGGCGTTCCTCGGCTCGACGACGATCAAGCCCGGTCGCTTCAACCCGTGGGGCACGGTGATCGCGGTGTACTTCCTGGTCACCGGCATCACCGGGCTGCAGCTGCTGGGCCTGCAGTCGTTCGTGCAGAACATCTTCTACGGCGGGGCGCTGATCCTCGCGGTGTCGTTCTCCCAGATCATCCGGCGCCGCCGGATGAAGCAGGGGTTCTGACGCCCGCGCGGGCGGGACGGCCGCCGTTCTCGCTGCGCGAGGGAGTCGCGCTCTCGGTGCTCGCCCTGGCGGCCGGCGGCTTCGCGGTCGTCGGCGCCTCGGCGAACGCCCCCCTGATCAGAGTGGATCTCCGGCTCACCGAGGTGGGCGTCGGCGCGATCGCGTCGGTCGCCTACCTCGGCGCCATGTTGACGTCACGCACGGGTGGCCGGGCCACCGACCGGTTCGGCCCGGCCGTCGTGCTCGCGACGGGCCTGCTGACCATGGCCGCCGGCGTCACCGTCGCGGCCACCGCGGCGGGCGCCGGCTGGTTCTTCATCGGGATCGCCGTCACCGGCCTCGGCTACGGCATCGTCAACCCGGCGACGAACGTGCTCGCTAACCCGGTGCACGCCCGCCGCCGGGGCCTGGTCATGAGCGTCAAGCAGGCGGGTGTGCCGCTCGGCGGCATCGTCGCGGGCGCGGTACTGCCGGCCGTCGGCTCGGCCGCCGGCTGGCGCTGGGCCGCCGTCGTCCCGCTCGCGACGTGCGCGGTCGCCGGCCTGCTCGTCGCCCTGCGCGGGCGGGTGCGGGTCGCCGCGTCCGGGGTCGTCACCGGGCTCGCGCGTCCCGACCTGCGGATGCGGCTGCCGCACGGCTACGGCTACGGCTTCGTCATGGCCGGGGCCCAGGTCAGCATCTTCGCGTTCACCACGGTGTACCTCGTGGAGGAGCGCGGCCTGGATGCGGCGCGAGCCGGCCTGGGTGTGGCGCTGCTGCTGGTCGGTGGGGTCGTCGGGCGACCGCTCTGGGGCTGGGTCTCCGACCTGCGTCCCGACGCCCGGCTGCGGCACCTGCAGGTCGTCGCGCTGGCCGGGGCGGCCGCCGTCACGCTGCTGTGGGTGGTGCCCGAGGCCCTCCTGCCGGTGGCGCTGCCGGTCGTCGGGCTGTGCGCGGTCGGCTGGAACGGCGTGTACGTCGCCGCGGTCGCCGAGGCCGCGCAGCCGGGCGAGGTCGGCCGCACGACGGGCGCCTCGCTGACCCTGATCAACCTCGGCGCCGTGGGCTGCCCGCTGCTCGTCGGGTTCGTGGTGTCGCTCGCGGGCGCCTGGACGTGGGGCTGGGTGACGTGTGCGGTCCTCAACGTGGCCGGCGCCGCGATCGTGGCGGTGTCGCGCGCCGACCGGGTCGACGGTACCGGCACCGAGAACGAGCCCCACGTCGACTGTTCCGAGGAGATGCAGCCGTGACCGATCCTGTCCTGTTCGACGACGACCACGCCGTGCTGGGCCGCACCGGTCTGCCGGTGTCGCGCTTCTGCCTGGGCACCGCGACCTTCGGCGGCCAGTGCGACGAGAAGGAGTCGCACGCGATCCTCGACCGGGCCGACGAGCTCGGCATCTCCTTCCTCGACACGGCCGACAAGTACCCCATCGGCAGCCCCTGGGAGCAGGCCGGGACGACCGAGGAGATCGTCGGGCGCTGGCTGCGCGGGCGGCGCGACCGGTTCGTCGTCGCGACCAAGGTCCACGGGCCGACGGGGCCGCGGCCGTGGGACGGCGGGCTGTCGCGACGGCACGTCCTCGACGCCGTCGACGCGTCGCTGCGCCGGCTGGACACGGACTGGATCGATCTCTACCAGCTGCACCGCCCCGACCCGCTGACCCCGGTCGAGGAGACCCTGTCGGCGCTCGACGACGTGGTCCGCGCGGGCAAGGTGCGCTACGTCGGCTGCTCGAACTTCCTCGCCTACCAGGTGGCGAGGGCGTTGGGGCGCAGCGCCCTGCACGGGTGGACGGCGTTCGTGTCGGTGCAGGCCCGCTACAACCTGCTCTTCCGCGAGCACGAGCGCGAGCTGTTGCCGCTGTGCCGCGAGGACGGGCTCGGGCTGCTCGCCTACAACGCGTTGGCCGGCGGCATGCTCACCGGCAAGCACCGCCGTGACGGCACGTCGGCGACGGGCACCCGGTTCGCCGACGCCGGCGCAGGCGGGCTCTACCGCGACCGCTACTGGCACGACGACGCGTTCGACGCCGTCGAGGCGATCCGCGGGCTGGCGGCCGGAGCGGGCCTGACGATGCCGGTGCTGGCCACGGCGTGGCTGCGCTCCCGGGCGGGGGTGACCTCTGTGATCCTCGGCGCGACCCGGCCCGACCAGCTCGATCTCGCGGTGGAGGCGGCGGGCGTCCGGCTCGACGACGCGCTGCTCACCGAGCTCGACGCGGTCACGGCCCGGTTCCGGACGGGCGACGCCGTCCAATGAGTCACCGCCCGCGGCCGGTGTGCGGCCGCGGGCGGGACGGATCACTTCTGCAGGGCGGAGTTCCCGCGGGCGGGCGCGTCGATGTGCGCCAGCGCCTCCTGGTGGAACTCGGCGTACGTGCCGTACTTGGACACCCGCCCGTAGGTGGGCAGGCCGATGATCTCGGCGGTCCGGTTCGCGGCGGTGCGCACCGCGTCGAGGTCGACGCCGGTCGAGACGCCCATCTCGTCGAACATGTTGACGACGTCCTCGGTCGGGACGTTGCCCATGCCCAGCACCGACACCGGCATCGAGATGCCGCCGCCGTAGCCGCCCGCGCACGTCTCGAAGATCGTCGCGCCGTTGTCCAGCGCGGCGACGATGTTGGCCAGCGCCATGCCGGTCCGGTCGTGCATGTGCATGCCGAGCTCCAGCTCGGGCCAGCGCGACGTGATCGCCTTGACCCGGGCGGCGACCATGCGCGGGTTGGCCATGCCGATGCTGTCGGCGATGCTGACCTCACGGACGCCGAAGTCCATGAACGTCTCGATGAGCCCGAGGATGTGCTTCTCGGGCATCTCGCCCTCGTACGGGCACAGGAAGCAGGTGCCCATGCTGACGTTGACCACGGCCTTCTCGGCCTTCGCCAGCTCGGTGATCAGCCGGATCTGCTCGATGTTCTGCTCGAGCGTCATGTTCGAGTTCTTCTTGTTGTACGTCTCGCTCGCGACGATCAGCGACGACAGCTTGGTGCAGCCCGCGGCGACGGCCCGCTGGGCGCCGCGCAGGTTGGGCACCAGCGCCCGGAAGACGGTTCCGGGGCGGTCGGGGAGCCGCTGCACGACCTCGCTCGCGTCCGCGAGCATCGGGATGACCTTCGGGTGGACGAAGCCGGTGACCTCCAGCTCGGGGATCCCGGCGTCCGCGAGCATCTCGATGAGCTCGAGCTTCTCCTCGGTCGTCGGGACGTGCCATTCCGACTCGTAGACCATCGTCTGCAGCCCGTCGCGCAGCAGGACCTCGACGATTCGGGCCTGGGGAGTGCCGGCCATCCGGGACGTCCTCTCGGTTGGGGCGGGCCCGCCCTCGCGGGGGTAGCACCGCAGGTGTACACGACCTGCTAAATGTATACGATCGTCCCAGGAAAGACCATGCTCTCCGGCGCCGCATCTTCTCTCGAATTCCGGCATTCAACAGGTCTTTCATGAGGAACGACGATGTGCGACGGTGGCCGGACGTAGACGCAGGTCGGGTCCATATCGCATACAACAGGAGATGAGTGGTGGACGAACGCGTGAGCTGGGGACGGGTGCTCGCGGCGGTGACGTGCGCGGCGACGGTGTCGATGCTGCCGGTGTTCCTGCTCGGCGCGGCCGCCCCCAGCCTGGGCGCCGACCTGCACGTCGACGCCGGACGCCTCGGCATCGCCGTGTCGGCGTTCTGGATCGCGATGGCGCTCGTCGGGCTGGTCGGCGGGCACGTCGCGCACGCCCGTGGTTCCCGGGCGACGACCATCGCGGGCATCGCGATCGCCGTCGTCTCGCTCGTCGGGCTCGCGACCGCCGGCTCGTTCGCGGCGCTCGTCGTGTTCGCGGTGGTCGGCGGTGCGGCGACGGCCCTCGCGACCCCCGCGGGGGACATGGCCCTGTTCTCCGTGCTCCCGCCCGAGCGGCGCGGTTTCGCCTACGGCGTCAAGCAGGCGTCACTGCCCGGTGCGTCGCTGCTGGCCGGCCTCGGGGTGCCGCTGGTCGTGCTCACCGTCGGCTGGCGCTGGGCGTTCGCCGCGGCCGTGCTCGTCGCACTGCCGGCCCTGATCGCGTTGCCGCGCAGGCTGCCGCGTCCGGCCGTGCGGTCGGCGGCGGAGCCGGCTGGGCGGCGGGCGGCACGGCCGCGCGGGCTCGTCCCGGTCTCGACGGCCGTCGCGCTCGCCATGGCCGCGGTCTCGGCCACGGGTGGCTTCTACGTCGTCGCGGCCGTCGCGGGCGGGACCGCCGCGCCGACCGCGGGCTTCCTGCTCGCGCTCGGCGGGGTGTGCGGGATCAGCGGCCGCTTCGTCGCATCGTGGCGGTTCGGTACGGCGGCGCGGCCGTTGCTGGTGTGCGCCGGGCTGATGGCGGCCGGCGGGCTCGGCACCGCGGGCCTCGCGCTGACCGGGTCGACGGGCGGGCTCGCCGCCGCGACCGTCCTGGCGTGCGGCGCGGGCTGGGGCTGGAACGGCCTGCTGACCCAGGACGTCGTCGCGTCGCACCCCGAGGCGACCGCCCGCGCGTCGGCCGCGATCATGGTCGGCGCGGCGGTCGGCGGGGTCGCGGGGCCGGCGCTGTTCGGGCTGGTCGCGACGGGTGCGGGCTACACGGTCGCGTGGCTGTCCGCCGGTGGCTGCCTGCTGCTGGCCGCGGCGGTGCTCGTCGTGCGGGAGGCCCGACGCGCCCCGGCCCCCGTGAGTGGCGCCACCGGCCGTCACCGGTGACGCCACTCGCGGGGGCCGAGCAGGGCGGACGTGGAAGTGCCCGGACCCCCCACCGCGAGGGCCCGGGCACCGGGAGGGACGGTCAGTTGCCGCCCACGTCGAGCAGGATCTTTCCGTAGTGCCTGCGGGCGACCAGCTCCTCCTGCGCCTTGGCCGCCTCGGCCAGCGGGTACACCGAGTGCACCCGCGGCGAGAACGTCCCGTCGGCGACGAGGCGGAGCACATGGGTCATCTCGTCGCGGGTCTGCGTGTGCGAGGAGATGTAGGAGATGTGCCGCCGGAAGAACTCGATGATGTCGAACGGCACGACCTCGCCCGCGTGGGCGCCGATGCTGATCAGGCGGGCGTAGGGCCGCATCACCTGCATCGACTTCCCGAACGCCTCGCCACCGACGACGTCGAACACCAGGTCGACCCCGCGTCCGCCCGTCGCGTCGAGGATCTCGGCGTACAGGTCGGGGGAGGTCGTGTAGTTGATGACGTGGTCGGCGCCGTCGGCCTTGGCGCGCTCGAGCGTCGCGTCCTGGCTCGCCGTGCCGATGACGGTCGCGCCCGCGGCCTTGCAGATCTGCAGGGCCGCCGATGCGACACCGGAGCCGATCGAGTGGATCAGCACCGTCTCGCCGAGCTTCAGGTCACCACGGGGGATGAGCGCGTGGTACGCCGTGCCGAACGCCGTCAGCGAGGCGGCGGCGTCGGCGAACGACAGCCCGTCGGGCAGCGGCAGGCAGTGGTTCGCCGGCGTGAGCAGCTTCTCGGCGTAGGCGCCGGGGATGTGCTCGCCGTAGAGCCTGCGGTTCTCGCACAGGTTGTCCTGCCCGCGCTTGCACCACTCGCAGTACCCGCAGGTGCGGATGTAGGAGACGGCGACGCGGTCGCCGACCTTCGGCGACTCGACACCGTCACCGACGGCCGACACGACGCCCGCGCACTCCAGCCCGAGGATGTGCGGCATCTCGAAGTCGAAGCGCGACACCCCCTCGCGGATGTCGATGTCGACGTGGTTGAGCGCGGTGAACCGCACGTCGACGACGACCTCGCCCGGTCCGGCGACCGGGTCGGGCATGTCGGTGTGGCGCAGGACCTCCGGCCCGCCGAAGGTGTCGAAGACGACGGCCTTCATCGTGCTCCCTCCGCCCGCGCGGCCGCGACCGACTCGATCGCGGCGATGGCCTCCTCGCTGGTCACGACGTCGGCGTACTTCCCGTCGAGGTCGATCAGGTTGGCCCGGTGCTGCTCGGGGCTGCGGTCACCGACGGCGTCGGCGACCACGACCGAGCGGAACCCGTACGCCTGGGCGTCGACGGCGGTCTGCCGCACGCAGCCCGACGTCGAGCAGCCGACGTTGATGATCGTGTCGATCCCGCGGTTCTGCAGCACCTGCTGGAGCTCGGTGCCGATGAAGGAGCTGCTGTGCCGCTTGGTGAGCAGGTAGTCGCCCTCCTGCATGGCGACGCGCTCGTCGATCTCGACCCAGCGGCTGCCGAGGGTGAGCGCACCCAGCGCGGGCACCTTCTCCACGAACAGGCCGGCGTCGGCGAGGTCCTCGCGGAAGGCGACCCGGGTGTAGACGACCGGCACCCCGGCCGCCCGCGCGGCCGCCAGGATCCGTTGCGTCACCTCGATCGGAGCGTCCTGGTTCGCCGACCCGAGCGGGCACTCGGGGTCGGTCATCCCGTACTGGAAGTCGATCACCAGCACGCACGGGTTACGGCCGAAGCCGGTCCGCCTGCGCATGCCTCGGGCGGCGTAGTCGTCGAGGGTCGCGTCGGCGATCGCCCCGCCGTTCGACGACTCGGTGACCGTCATCGGGCTCAGACCGTCTCGGGCGTCGACGCGGGGACGAACTTCCCGACGTTCTGCGGGCCGACGAACTCGCCCTTGTCGATCATCACGTTGCCCCGCAGGATCGTGGTGACCGGCAGACCGCGGACCTCCCAGCCGTCCCAGTTGCTGTAGTCGCAGTCCGAGTGCAGGTTCTCGCCCTGCTTGTAGGTGTGCGCGAAGCCGTCGTCCATGATCACGATGTCGGCGTCGGCGCCCGGGCGCAGGACACCCTTGGTGCCGTACAGGCCGAAGATCCGGGCCGGGTTGGCGGCGGTCAGCTCGACGAAGCGCGGGACCGACAGGTTGCGCTTGCACACGCCCTCGGACCAGAACACCGACATGCGGGTCTCGACGCTGTTCGTCCCGCCGGTGACGTTGTCGACGGTGTCGCCCATCATCTTGTTGTCCCACGGGATCGTGTAGTCGTCGCTGGCCAGCGTGTGCAGCGCGCCCGACTCGCACGCCGCCCAGAGGGCGTCGCGGTGCTCGATCGTCTTGTTCGGCGGGTAGTTCATGTAGCGCTGGCCGTTGGGCCGCTTGTAGAGCTCGGGGTCGAACACGAGGTTCGGGTGCAGCACCTCGCCGAACGCGTGGGCGCCCTTCTCGCGGAACTCGCCGATCGCGTCGATCGACTCCTTGGCCGAGACGTGCACGATGTAGAGCGGCGACCCGGTGCGCTCGGACAGCAGCAGCATCCGGCGCACCGCGGCCTCCTCGGCCAGCGGCGGGCGGGCCTCACCGATGTTGGAGAAGTGCTCGCGGCCCTCGCTGTAGAGCCTGCGGACGTTGTAGTCGATGATGCAGTCGTCCTCGCAGTGCACCATCACGACGCCGCCGTGCTTCTCGGTCTCCAGCATCGCGGAGTAGATGCGGCCGTCGTCGGTCATCATGCCGCCGATGGCCTCGGAGCCCGCGAACGTCGTGAAGAACTTGAACGACGTGACGCCACCGCTGATGGCCTCACGGATCCGGTCGGCGTTGGACTGCGGCCAGTTGCCGGTCATGATCGCGTGCAGCGCGTAGTCGCTGTAGAGGTTCTGCGAGTTCGTCTTCTCCATCTTCGACTGGATGGACTCGACGAGGTCCTCCTCACCCCACGAGATCGAGAAGTCGATGTAGGTGGTCGTGCCGCCCCACAGGCCCGCGCGCGAGCCGGCCTCCGAGGACTGCGCCTTCATGGCCTCGGAGATCTGCAGGTCGTAGTGCACGTGGCTGTCGATGCCGCCGGGCAGCACGTAGCGGCCCGCCGCGTCGACGACGGTCGCGGCCCCGGTCTCGGAGAACTGTCCCCGAGTGCCGACGGCGACGATCTTCTCGTCCTTGATCGCGAGGTCGAGGGGCTGGACCGTGCGGTCGTCGGCCACGAGCCCGTTGGTGACGATGAGGTCGTACATTCTCACTCCTTGCCGTGCGGTGGATTCGCTCAGATGGCCCCGACGTCCTTGAGCTTGCGGTACTCCTCTTCGGAGAGTCCCACCTCGTCGAGGTAGAAGCTCTCGTTGTCCTGTCCCATCACGCCGCCGAGCCGGCTGACGCCGCCCGGGGTCTCCGACAGCCTCGGGTGCACGTGCGTCACCGACGTCGGACCGAGCTCCGGGTCGTCGATGCGCTGCAGCAGCTCGCGCGCCTTGAAGTGCGGGTGCTCGGCGACCTGGCTGATGTCGTGCACCGCCGCGGCGGCCACCCGGGCCTCCTCGAAGCGGCGCAGCACCTCCTCCTGCGGATGCCGGCCGACCCACTCGGCGATCACCTCGTCGAGGTCGGCCACGTTCTGCAGGCGGGTCTCGTTGTCGAGGAACCGGGGATCGGTGATGAGCTCCGGCCGGTCCATGACCCGGAACATGCGCTCGACGATGGCCTGGGTGCCGCCGGAGATCGAGATCCAGTGCCCGTCGGAGCACTGGTAGGTGTTGCGCGGGGCGAGGTCGGCGAGCCGGTTGCCGCTGCGCTTGCGGATGACGCCGCGCTTCTCCCAGTCCAGCATCGTGTAGTCGATCAGCCGGTAGGTCGCCTCGGTGATCGCGTTGTCGATGACCTGGCCCTTGCCGCCGTTGACGTCGCGCCAGTACACGGCCGCGAGGACGGCCATCGCGCCGGTCAGCGCCGCGACGCCGTCGGCCAGCGGGTAGCCCGCGATGCTCGGCGGCCGGTCGTCGGCGCCGGTGATGTAGGCCAGGCCGGAGAAGCCCTCGGCCAGGGTGCCGAACCCGGGACGCTCGGCGAACGGGCCGGTCTGCCCGTAGCCCGAGGTGCGCAGGATGATCAGCTTCGGGTTGATCTCCTGCAGGACGTCGGGGCCGAGACCCCAGCGCTCCATGACGCCGGGCCGGAAGTTCTCGATGAGGACGTCGAAGTCCTTGACCAGCCGCCGAACGAGCTCCTGGCCCTCGGGCTTGTTCATCGCGAGGGTGATGAGCCGCTTGTTGCGCGCCAACGTCTTCCACGCGAGCGACACGCCCTTGTACTGCGTGCCCCACTTGCGGACCGGGTCGCCGGTGCCGGGCAGCTCGGCCTTGACGACGTCGGCGCCGTAGTCCGCCAGGTAGGTCGCGGCCCATGGGGCGGCCATCATCGTCGCGAGGTCGAGTACGCGCAGGCCCTCGAGGGCGCCGCGCCCCTGCTCGACGGGCGGGAGCGCCGAGACGTCGACGGTGTGCTGGTCTGCCATGACAACCTTCCGGGTCTGCCCGGGTGTGCGGGCGGGAGAGCTGGTCAGCGGGTCGGGACGACGGCGCGCGCGCGGTGCCAGTCGGTGGCGTCCTGGTAGGCGCACGCGATCTGGAACAGGACGGCCTCGCCGAACCGGGGAGCGGTGAGCGCGACCCCCACCGGCAGCCCGCTGCGCGGGTGGAAACCGATGGGCAGGCTCAGCGTCGGGCCGTCGTGCAGCGCCCAGGGATAGGTGATGCGGCCGAGCTGCAGGGTCTGGGCGCGGGAGTCGGGACCGTCGGCCGCCGGGACGTCGACGGGCACGACGGGCGTGACGATCACGTCGAGGTCGGTGAACACGTGGGCGAGCCGGGTGCGGTACTCGGCACGGAACACCAGCGAGCGGACGAGGTCGACGGCGCTGACGTCCAGGCCGGCCGAGACGCGGCCGAGGACGTCGGGGGAGAAGTCGTCCGGGCTCGCGAGCAGCCGCTCGCGGTGGTAGGCCGCGCCCTCGCTGCCGACGATGCGCGTCCAGTGCTCGTGGGCGTCGGGCGCGCCGAAGTCGGGAACGTCGGCGGCGACGGTGCCCTGGTCGGCGAGCCAGCCGAGGAAGGTCTCGATGCGCTCGCCGACGCCGTCGTCGAGGCCGTCGAAGAAGAAGCGGCGCGCGACGCCCACGGTGAGCCCGTCGAGCGGCTTGCCGATCGCGGAGGTGGCGGGCGCCCCGGTCGAGGCGACCGAGTAGGGGTCGGCCGGGTCGAACCCGGTCAGGACCTCGGTCAGCCGGGCCGCGTCGATCGCGCGCCGGGCCATCGGGCCCACGGTGTCCTGCGTCTTCGCGGCGGGGAGCACCCCCTCGATCGAGATGCTGCCGACGCTGGGCCGCAGCCCGACGACCCCGTTGAGCGCGGCCGGGATCCGGACCGAGGCGCCGGTGTCGGTGCCCAGCGCGAGGTCGCAGTAGCCCGCGGCGAGTGCGGCACCCGACCCGCCGGACGAGCCACCCGGGATGCGGTCGAGGTCCCACGGGTTGCGACAGGCGCCGTAGGTGAGGTTCTGGGTCGTCGCGCCCCAGGCGAGCTCGGCCATGTTGAGCTTCGCGCTGACGACGGCACCCGCCTCGCGCAGCCTGCGCACGACCGTCGCGTCGGCGGGGGCGACGTTGTGGGCCAGGAACGACGCCCCGGCCGTTGTCACGACCCCCGCGACGTCGATGTTGTCCTTGAGCCCGACGAGGACGCCGTCGAGCGGCCCGCGCGAGCGGCCCGCCTCTGTGCGGCGGGCGGCGGCGACGGCGTCCTCGCGGGAGCCGTCGATCCAGGTGATGACGGCCCGGACCCGGTCGTCGATCTCCTGGTACCGCGCATGCGCGGCGTCCCAGCCGTCCGGACCGCGGAGCGGTCCGGGATCGTCGGGTGTCTGCACGAGCGACCTCCTGACGTTGCGGAGCCGGAGACCCCGGCGTGACGGGCAAACTGTATGCAACTCGCGGTTGCGACGTCAACGGCCGTACGGCCGCTCCTGGCATTGAATCCGCAGCCAGTCAGGGTGTCAGCCGGTAACCTGCCGGAAACAGCCGGACCCGCCGCACGCCGCGAAGTGTGCACAAAGTTCGAGGATTTCGGTGGGTCGAGCGGCTGCAAGGGTGGCGTGGGCCGTTCGGACCTGTACCGTCTCGGCGAGTGACGTCGAGTAACGAACGGGCGGCCGACCGGGCCTACCGCATGATCCGGGCCGACATCATGTCCGGAGAGCTGGAGGGCGGCGCCCGGCTGGGCGAGGCCAACCTGGCCGAGCGGTACGGGCTGAGTCGAACCCCGGTGCGGGAGTCGTTGCGCCGCTTGCAGTCCGAGGGTCTCGTCGAGGTGCTGCCGCACCGTGGCGCCCGCGTCGTCGACTGGCGCTCGCTCGACATCGCCGCGATCTACGACATGCGCGCCGTCGTCGAGGGGTTCATGGTGCGCCGGGCCGCGGTGACGATGTCGGACGAGGAGATCGACCGGCTGACGACGCTGTGCGACAAGGTCGAGCGGCAGACCGCGGCGATGGAGCTGGGCGACCCGGAGCTCATCGACCTCCTGGCCGCGTTCAATCGCGAGTTCCACGGCTCCATCGCGCGCGCGGCGGGCGGGGAGATCTTCGCCGCCGTCCGGGCCAGCGTCGTCATCGGGCCGCTGATGCTGCGGACCGTGCACGACTACACGCGCGCCGACCAGGAGCGCAGCAACCGGCACCATCGGGAGATTCTCGCCGCCTTCCGGGCCCGCAGCCCGCAGTGGGCCGAGTCGGTGATGCTCGCCCATGTGTACTCGGCCAAGTCGCGGTTGCTCGAGGGCCGCGGTGAGGTGATCGGCCCCGATGCTGCTTCCATCGAGGCGAGCTGACTGCATACAATCCCGCGGCCTCATTGCCTCTGTTGCCTCTGTGCTGCGAACTGGAGGGCCGCATGGCCTACGACGTCGTCGTCCTGCCCGGGGACGGGATCGGGATCGAGGTCACGGACTCCGGTGTCGCCGTGCTGCGGGCCGTCGCCGCCGCGGTCGGCCTGGAGGTCGACCTGGAGTTCCTCGACGCCGGTGCCAGCGCCTACCAGCGGACCGGCGTCGCCATCGCGGAGCCGGTCATGGCGGCCGTCGGCCGCGCCGACGCCGTGCTCTTCGGCGCCATGGGCCTGCCCGACGTCCGGCGCGAGGACGGCACCGAGATCACCCCGCAGCTCGACATCCGGGAGCGCTACGACCTCGTGGCGGGCGTCCGGCCGTCCACGTTGCTCCCCGGCATCGACCCTGTGTTGTATGCACGAGACATCGACTTCGTCGTCGTGCGCGAGAGCACCGAGGGCCTCTTCGCCGGCCGTCGCGACCCGCGGTCGGCCGATCCCGACGTCGAGCACGACCGGATGACGATCACCCGCGCGACCAGCGAGACGCTGTTCGACATCGCGTTCTCGCTCGCCGCGGCCCGCCGCGAGGCCGGGCACGCCGGGCGGGTCACGCTCTTCGACAAGGCCAACGTGCTGAAGAGCCAGGCGTTCCTGCGCACCGTGTTCGACGAGGTCGCCGCGCGGCACCCCGACGTCGAGACCGAGCGGGTCTACGTCGACGCCGGCGTGATGATGATGGTCCGCGAGCCCGAGCGGTTCGACGTCGTCGTCATGGAGAACATGTTCGGCGACATCGTCTCCGACCTCGCCGCCGGCATCACCGGCGGGCTCGGCCTCGCGCCGTCCGGCGACATCGGTCGCGACCACGCCGTCTTCCAGCCCTGCCACGGCAGCGCGCCCGACATCGCCGGGCTCGACGTCGCCAACCCGGTCGGCATGATCCTCTCCGTCGCGATGATGCTCGACTGGCTCGGGGACCGGCACGACGACGGCCGCTGCCTCAAGGCCGCCGCCCGCGTGCGCGCGGCGGTGGGCGCAGCGCTCTCCGCCGGGGTGCGGACCCGTGACATCGGCGGCACCGCCTCGACGAGCGAGGTCACCGCGGCCGTCGTCGCCGCGCTCTGACCACCCGGCCCGGCGGGCCCCCTCGGCATGCCTGCCCACGATCGGTGAGCCGTTCCCCCGGCGGGTGCCCATGGGTGGGTCGAGCCTGCGGGTGACCGGCGTCTCCGGGGCGTAGGGAACGCGTCAAGACGCGGGGTCGTGGCGTCAAGGTCGCGTCGGTGGCCGCGGCCGGCCGGGCCGGCGGATCGCAGACTCGGTCGGCCCGCCGGAGGTACCGGCGGCCCCCGACCCAGGAGTGAGTTCCCGGTGGCCGATCTGCTGTACACGCTGCTGCTGGTGGGCGTGTTCGCCGTGCTGGTGCTGTGCCTGCGCGGGCTGGAGCGCCTGTGAGTACCGCCGACGTGGTGACCAATGTGATCGGGGGCCTCGTCGCCCTCGCGCTGCTCGTCCATCTGACGGTCGCCCTGCTCCGCCCGGAGCGGTTCTGATGGGCGACACCCTCGCGGGCCTGTTCCAGGTCGCCGCGCTGCTCGTGCTGCTCGGCGTGTGCTACGTCCCGCTCGGCGACTACATGGCCCGCGTCTTCACCGCCGAACGGCACTGGCGCATCGAGTCCATGCTCTACCGGCTCGTCCGGGTCGACGCCTCGAGCGGCCAGCGCTGGCCCACCTACGCCGCGGGCGTGCTGGGCTTCTCGTTCGTCTCGTGCGCGCTGCTCTACCTCCTGCAGCGCCTCCAACCCGTCCTGCCGGCGAGCTTCGGGCGCGGACCGGTCCCGCCTGCGACGGCGTTCAACACCGCGGTCTCCTTCGTCACCAACACGAACTGGCAGTCCTACGTGCCCGAGCAGACGCTGGGCGACACCGTGCAGATGGCCGGGCTCACCGTGCAGAACGTGCTGTCGGCAGCCGTCGGGCTGGCCGTGGCCGTCGCGCTGATCCGCGGGTTCGTCCGCTCGGGCACCGACCGGCTCGGGAACGTGTGGGTCGACCTCACCCGCGGCACCGTGCGCATCCTGCTGCCGCTGGCGTTCGTCGCGGCCGTCCTGCTGCTGGTCATGGGAGTGACGATGTCGCTGCACGCGGGCGTCGACACGACCGGCGTCGACGGGGCCGCGCACACGCTGCCGCTCGCCCCGACCGCGTCGCAGGAGGCGATCAAACAGCTCGGCACCAACGGTGGCGGCATCTTCAACGCCAACTCCGCGCACCCGTTCGAGAACCCGAACGCCGTCTCGAACCTGTTCCAGATCTTCCTGATGCTGCTGATCCCGGTGTGCCTCACCCGCACCTTCGGGACCATGGTGCGCAACCCGCGGCAGGGCACCGTCCTGGTCTCGGTGATGGGCGTGCTGTGGGCGGGGCTGCTGGCCGTCGCCTGGTACGCCGAGACGCACCCGAACGGTCCGGCCGCGCTCGCCGCGGGCGGGGCGCTGGAGGGCAAGGAGGTCCGGTTCGGCATCCCGTCGTCGGTGCTGTTCGGCATCTCGACGACCGGCACGTCGACCGGGGCGGTCAACTCGATGCACGACTCCTTCACCGGGGGCGCAGGCGGGGCGACGCTGCTGAACATGCTCCTCGGCGAGGTCGCGCCGGGCGGTGTCGGGACCGGCCTCTACGGCATCCTCGTGCTGGCCGTCATCGCCGTGTTCCTGGCCGGGCTGATGGTGGGCCGCACCCCGGAGTACCTGGGCAAGAAGCTCGGCAGGCGGGAGGTGACCGCCGCCGCGGTCTCGATCCTGGTGATGCCGACGATCGTGCTGATCGGGGCGGGGCTGGCGATCGCCCTGCCCGGCACCGCGGGCGCGCTGAACAACGGCGGCGCGCACGGCTTCTCCGAGGTGCTCTACGCCTACGCCAGCACGGCGAACAACAACGGCAGCGCATTCGCCGGGATCACCGTGACCGGCAACTTCTTCCAGTCGACCCTCGGCGTGGCGATGCTGCTCGGCCGCTTCGTGCCGATCCTGGCCGTCCTCGCGCTGGCCGGTTCGCTGGCCGCGCAGCGCCGCGTCGAGCCAGGGGCCGGAACGCTGCCGACCGACAAACCGCAGTTCGCGGTCCTCGTGGGCGGCACCGTCGTGCTCGTCGCCGCCCTCACCTTCTTCCCGGCACTGGCCCTCGGCCCGATCGCGGAGGCACTGGCATGACCACCTCGTCGACCACCTCTGCGGCGACGACCCAGCCCGACACCGACGGTCGCGACGCGGTGCGCGCGGCGGCGGGCCCGGTGCAGGCCGGTGCCTTCCGGCCCGCGCAGCTGTGGGCCTCGCTGCCGGACGCACTGCGCAAGCTCGACCCGCGGGCCCAGCTGCGCAACCCGGTGATGTTCGTCGTGTGGGTCGGCTCCGTGCTGGTCACCGTGGACGCGATCGTCGACCCGACGGTGTTCGGCTGGCTGATCGCCGTCTGGCTGTGGTTCACGGTGCTGTTCGCCAACCTGGCCGAGGCCGTCGCCGAGGGCAGGGGCAAGGCCCAGGCGGGGACGTTGCGCCGCACCAAACGCGACACGGTGGCCCGGCGGCTGACCGCCGACGGCGGCGAGGAGCGCGTCGGCGGCACGGAGCTGCGGATCGGCGACCGGGTCGTCGTGGAGGCGGGGGAGACGATCCCCGGCGACGGCGACGTCGTCGAGGGCATCGCGACCGTCGACGAGTCGGCCATCACCGGCGAGTCCGCACCCGTCGTGCGGGAGGCGGGCGGCGACCGGTCCAGCGTCACCGGTGGCACGACCGTGCTGTCGGACCGCATCGTCGTCGAGATCACCACGACGCCGGGGGAGTCGTTCGTCGACCGGATGATCGCGCTCGTCGAGGGCGCGTCGCGGCAGAAGACACCCAACGAGATCGCGCTGACGATCCTGCTCGCCGCGCTGACGATCATCTTCCTGCTCGCGGTCGTCGCGCTGCAGCCGATGAGTGCCTACGCGGGCGGGCTGCAGTCCGTGGTGACGCTGGTGGCCCTCCTGGTCTGCCTGATCCCGACGACGATCGGGGCGCTGCTCTCGGCCATCGGCATCGCGGGCATGGACCGGCTGGTGCAGCGCAACGTGCTCGCGAAGTCCGGCCGGGCCGTCGAGGCGGCCGGGGACATCGACACCCTGCTGCTGGACAAGACGGGCACGATCACCTTCGGCAACCGGCGGGCGACCGAGCTGATCCCGGTGGGCGACACCTCCCTGGCCGAGCTCGCCGCCGCGGCCCGGCTGTCGAGCCTCGCCGACCAGACCCCGGAGGGTCGCAGCATCGTCGAGCTCTGCGCACGCGACCACGGGCTGGCCGCGGGAGCGACGGCCGACGAGGCCGTGGCGCAGTTCGTCGCGTTCACCGCGCAGACCCGGATGTCCGGCCTCGACCTGCCCGGCCGCGCGGTCCGCAAGGGTGCCGCGGCCGCCGTGCTGGCCTGGGCGGGCACCCGGTCGGACCAGGTCACACGCATCGCCGACGCGATCGGCGACGAGGGCGGTACGCCGCTGGTCGTGGCCGAGGCGGCGGGTCCCGAGGGCGGCTCGGCGCGGGTGCTCGGGATCGTCCGGCTCTCCGACGTCGTCAAGCCCGGCATCGCGGCGCGGTTCGCCGAGCTGCGGGCCATGGGCATCCGGACGGTGATGATCACCGGCGACAACCCCCGCACCGCCAGGGCGATCGCGGCCGAGGCCGGCGTCGACGACCACCTCGCCGAGGCCACCCCCGAGGACAAGATGGAGCTGATCAGGAAGGAGCAGGAGGGCGGGCGGCTCGTCGCGATGACCGGCGACGGCACCAACGACGCACCCGCGCTCGCGCAGGCCGACGTCGGCGTCGCGATGAACACCGGGACGGCCGCGGCCAAGGAGGCCGGCAACATGGTCGACCTCGACTCCGACCCGACGAAGCTGATCTCGATCGTCGAGATCGGCAAGCAGCTGCTGATCACCCGCGGCGCGCTGACCACGTTCTCCGTGGCCAACGACCTCGCGAAGTACTTCGCGATCCTGCCCGCGATGTTCGCCGCGCTCTATCCCTCGCTCGGCCTGCTCAACATCATGGGGCTGCACTCGCCGCAGTCCGCGATCCTCTCGGCGGTGATCTTCAACGCGCTGGTCATCATCGCGCTGATCCCGCTGGCGCTGCGCGGCGTCCGCTACCGGCCCACGTCCGCGGCCGCCCTGCTCCGCCGCAACCTGCTGATCTACGGCCTCGGCGGCGTCGTCACGCCGTTCGTCGGCATCTACCTCATCGACCTGCTGGTCCGACTCATCCCGGGGATGTGACGTGCTCTCCACGTTGCGCAGGCAGACCGGCACCGGTCTGCGGCTGTTGATCGTCTTCACCATCGTGTGCGGGATCGTCTACCCGCTGGCCGTATGGGGGGTCTCGCGGATCCCGGGCCTGTCCGGGTCGGCCGAGGGCTCGGTCGTCACCGCAGCCGACGGGACCGTGGCCGGGTCGTCGGTGATCGGCGTCGACCCGGTGCCCGCGAACCCCGCCGCCGACCCGTACTTCCACACCCGGCCGGCGGCCTCGGCACAGGGGGTGCTCGGCCCGGCCGACACCACCACCTCGGGCGGGTCGAACAAGGCAGCCGACTCGCAGGACCTGCTGCACGAGGTCGAGCAGCGCCGCGCGGCCATCGCGCAGCGCGAGGGCGTCGCGCCCGCCGCCGTGCCCACCGACGCCGTCACCGCGTCGGGCTCCGGGCTCGACCCCGACATCAGCCCGGCGTACGCGGCGCTGCAGGTCGCGCGCGTCGCCCGGGTCACCGGGCTGCCGGTCGCACAGGTGCAGGGGCTGGTCGCGCAGGCGACGAGCGGGCGGGCCCTCGGCTTCCTCGGCGAGCCGGCGGTCGACGTCACGACGCTCAACCTCGCCGTGCAGGGCGCACTGCACCGCTAGCGCCGGGGGCAGGCGGGTCCATGATGGCGGTGGGACAGGGGGTGGAGCGCGTGGGGCGGGCCGGTGAGCTGCGTATCTACCTCGGGGCCGCGCCCGGCGTCGGCAAGACCTTCGCGATGCTCGGCGAGGCGCGGCGACGGTGGGAGCGCGGCACCGACGTCGTCGTCGGGCTCGTCGAGACCCACGGCAGGCCCCGCACCGCCGAGCTCCTCGAGGGGCTGGAGGTACTGCCCCGCCGGGAGGTGGTCCGCGGCGGGAACGTCCTCACCGAGCTCGACGTCGAGGACGTCCTCGCCCGGCGGCCCGACGTCGTGCTCGTCGACGAGCTGGCCCACACCAACGCCCCCGGCTCGCGGCACGCGAAGCGCTGGCAGGACGTCGAGGAGATCCTGGCGGCCGGCATCGACGTCCTGTCCACGGTCAACGTGCAGCACCTCGAGTCGCTCAACGACGTCGTGCAGCGGATCACCGGGGTCCGCCAGCGCGAGACGGTGCCCGACGGGTTCGTCCGCCGCGCCGAGCAGATCGAGCTCGTCGACATCACCCCGGAGGCGCTGCGGCGCAGGCTCGCCCACGGCAACGTCTACGCGGCCGAGAAGGTCGACGCCGCACTCGCCAACTACTTCCAGCCCGGCAACCTCATCGCGCTGCGCGAGCTGGCGCTGCTGTGGGTCGCCGACGAGGTCGACGTCGCGCTGCAGCGCTACCGCAGCGACAAGCACATCCGCGAGACGTGGGAGACCCGGGAGCGGGTCGTCGTCGCGCTGACCGGCGGCCCCGAGAGCGAGACAGTCCTTCGCCGCGCCGCCCGGATCGCGAAGCGGGCGGGGCAGGCCGACCTGCTCGCCGTCCACGTGCTGCGCGGCGACGGGCTGGCCGGTGCCCCTGTGGGCGCGGCCGCGCGGCTGCGCACGCTGGCCGACGACGTCGGCGCCTCGTTCCACACCGTCGTCGGCGACTCCGGGGCGTCAGGGGTGACGGACTCGCTGCTGGAGTTCGCGCGCGGCGTGAACGCGACCCAGCTGGTGCTGGGCACGTCGCGCCGGTCCCGGCTGGCCCGGCTGTTCGATCCGGGGATCGGCGCGCGCGTCGTGCAGGAGTCCGGCTCGATCGACGTCCACATGGTCACCCACGACGCCGCCGGCTCGGCGCTGCGGCTGCCCACGTTGCGCAGCAACGTGCCCGGCGGCCGCCGGATGCTCGGCTGGGTGCTGTGCGTGCTCGCCCCGGTGGCCGCGACCGCGCTGGGGGTGGCACTGCGCGGGATCGTCGGACTCTCCACCGACGTCGTGCTGTTCTTCCTGGCGACGGTCGTCGCCGCCCTCGTCGGCGGGCTCGGCCCCGCGCTCGTCGCCGCCGTGCTCGGCGTGCTGATGCTGAACTTCTTCCTCACCCCGCCGCTGTACTCGCTGACGATCGGGGAGACCGAGAACGTCGTCACCCTCGTCGCGATGCTGCTGGTCGCGGTGCTCGTGGCGCTCGTCGTCGACCGGGCGGCACGGCGGGCCGAGCAGGCTGCGCGGGCGCGCACCGAGGCGGCGCTGCTGGCGTCGTTCGCGCGGACCGTGCTCACCCGCGCCGACCCGCTGCCGCGGCTGCTGGAGAAGGTCCGGGAGGCGTTCGGGCTGCGCTGCGTCGCCCTGCTCGAACGCGGTGACGGAGCCGCCGGCTGGGCGCGGATCGCCGTGTCCGGGCCCGCCGAGTGCGGCCGGCCCGAGGACGCCGAGGTCGACGTCGCCGTCGAGGCGGGGCTGCACCTCGTGGGGACCGGCCGGTCGTTGCCCGCGCACGACCGCCGGCTGCTCGAGGTGGTCGGCGGCCAGGCGCTGGTCGCGC
The DNA here is from genome assembly GCF_036984265.1 of Pseudonocardia sp. D17. Lineage (NCBI taxonomy): Bacteria > Bacillati > Actinomycetota > Actinomycetes > Pseudonocardiales > Pseudonocardiaceae > Pseudonocardia > Pseudonocardia sp. D17. The sequence goes on from NZ_BPRG01000050.1 coordinate 186,811, forward strand.
TGCGCAGCCAGCGGGCGGCCGCCGACGCCGTCGCGGCGCAGCGGCGTGCCGAGGCCAACGAGACCCGCAGCGGGCTGCTCTCGGCCGTCGGCCACGACCTGCGCACGCCGCTGACGTCGATCAAGGCTTCGGCAGGCAGCCTGCGCGACCCGTCGCTGCCGCTGTCGGACGCCGACCGTGCCGAGCTGGCGGCGACGATCGAGGAGTCCGCCGACCGGCTCACCGGGCTCGTCGACAACCTGCTGGACTCCTCGCGGCTCGCCGCCGGTGCGGTCACCCCGCTGCTCGAACCGCTCGGCTACGCCGAGGTCGTCGCCCGGGCGCTGCTGGGGTTGCCGGGCGCCGAGCGGATCGACCTCGACGTCGCCGAGGACCTGCCCGACGTGTGCGCCGACGCCGGCCTGCTCGAACGCGTCGTCGCGAACCTGCTGGACAACGCGCTGCGCCACGGCGACGGCGCCGCCGTGGCGGTGCGGGGCAGCGCGTACGCCGACCGCGTCGAGCTGCGGGTGGTCGACGCCGGACCGGGGGTGCCGCCGAGGCAGCGCGACCGGCTGTTCACACCCTTCCAGCGGCTGGGCGACCGTGGCACCGGGACGGGACTGGGGCTGTCCGTCGCGCGCGGGCTCACCGAGGTCATGGGCGGCACGCTGACCGCCGAGGACACCCCCGGCGGTGGGCTCACCGTGGTCGTGTCGCTGCCGGCCGTCGCGCTCCGCTCCTCCGGATCGACGGCGCCCGGTTCGACGGCGCACTGACGCTGCCGAACTGCCAGCATCTCCGCGTGACCCCCACGATCCGGACGTTGCACGACGACGACCTGCCCGCCGTGCTCGACCTGGCCGTCCGGGCCTGGGCGCCGGTCTTCGCCTCGATGCGTGACGTGCTCGCGGGCTCGGGCGTGTACGAGCACTTCTTCCCGGAGTGGGAGCCGGTCCAGCGGCGCGCCGTCGGCCAGGTCTGCACGGCGACGGGCCACGACGTCGCGGTCGCGGTCGACGGCGGGCGGGTCGCGGGCTTCGTCGCCGCCCGCGCCGACGAGGCCGAGCGGCTCGGTGAGATCGTCATGCTCGCCGTCGACCCGGAGTTCCAGCGGCGGGGGATCGGCGGCGCCCTCACCCGGTACGCCGCCGACGGGTTGGCCGCGCGCGGGATGGCCGTCGCGATGGTCGAGACGGGCGGCGACGTCGGGCACGCGCCCGCGCGGCGCACCTACGAGCGCGCCGGGTTCACACCGATGCCGGTCGTCCGGTTCTTCGCGACGCTCCCGATCACCGGAAATTCGTGAATATTTCGTTCTTTTCGGACAGACGTCCGTAGCGTCCGGGGCGTGGCGGGCGACTAATCGTCAGAGCTCCGACGGACGGGACGAGATGACCGAACTGATTCCCTTCACCAGCAACTTCTCCGACATGAGCACGAACGAGGGGTACCAGTTCGAGTTCCGCTGCCAGCGCTGCGGCAACGGCTTCCGGTCGCGGTTCCGGCCCTCGGTCACCGGCTTCGGCGGTCGGCTCGCCGCGCTGGGCGGGAGCATCCTCGGCGGGGAGATCGGCAACCGGGTCCAGGAGATCGGCTACATCGCGCAGTGGGACCGTTCCGGCACCCGCGGCGTCACGAACGACAAGCGGCTGCTGGAGGCGTCGGAGGACGTCGCGGGGGAGTTCCGGCAGTGCCGCGGCTGCACCGACTGGGTGTGCCGGCACCAGTGCTGGGACCAGCGCGCCGACGTCTGCACGACGTGCGCGCCCGCCCAGCACGGCCCGCCCCAGGGCGCCGACCCGTACGGCCGGCCCGGCCACGGCACTCATGGGCATTCCCCCGGCTACGGGGCACCGGCGGGAGGTGGCCGGACCTGCACGAGCTGCGGTGCGGTCGGCCCGGGCCGGTTCTGCGGTCACTGCGGCACCCCGTTCGCGCCACCGTCCTGCCGGGGGTGCGGCGCACCGTCGCAGGGCACCCGGTTCTGCGGGCACTGCGGCACACCCGCCTGAGCCGCGCCGCGTCGGTGCCGCGCGACGGCGGCACGCGCGGCGGGCCGGTTCACGACACCCCGGAGGGGCGCGGGTAGTCGCGCAGGTCGACGTCGGTGGCGTAGTCGTCGGTCATCCGCAGCATCAGCGCGAGCATGGGCCGGAAGCGGAAGATCGCGTTGCGCAGCCATCCGCCCGCGCGCGTGCGCGGCGCCAGGAACGGCCCGGCGTTCCCCTTCTTCGCGACCTTCGCGTAGCGCCGCATCACCGCCTCGTACTCGGCGAACGCGACCCGGTGGTCGCCGCCGGCGGCGGCCAGCTCACCGGCGAGCACATACGCGCCGACGACGGCGAGGCCCGTCCCGAAGCCGCCGAGCGTGTTGCCCCACGCCGAGTCGCCGAGCAGCACGATCCGGCCCGACGACCAGCGGTCGATGCGCACCTGGCTGATCGAGTCGAGGTAGAAGCCCGTCGACCCCGGCAGCCGGTCGACGACCTCACCGACCCGCCAGCCGGCGCCGCGGTAGGCCTCGGCGAGCATCCGCTGCTGGGCGAGGGCGTCGTCGCGGGCGGCGTCGAGCCGGGCGGCCCGGTCGTCGGCGTCGGTCGCGAAGACGAAGAACGCGGGTGCCTTCGGGCCGCCGACGGCACACATCCGGCCGGGCTCGTTGTACATGACGGCGCCGCCGGCGAGGCCGAGGTCGCCGACGTCGGCCAGCGCATAGTGGTACCCGAGGTGCCGGACGAAGTCGGCCTCGGGGCCGAACGCGAGGCGGCGGACCGCGGAGTGGATGCCGTCGGCGCCGACCACGAGGTCGAACGTGCGCGGGGCGGCCTCGCGGAAGGTGACGTGCACGCCGTCGGCGGTCTCGGTCAACGACGTGACCGTGTCGCCGAAGACGTACTCGCAGGTCTCGGCGGTGTGCTCGTAGAGGACGGCGGCGAGGTCACCGCGCCGGATCTCGACGTCGCCGCCGGTGAAGTCGCCGGGGATGGTCGTGATCGCGCGGCCGTCGGCGTCGATGACGGTCTGGTCGTGGCCGCCGGTGGCGCGACGTTCGATCTCCTCGTACAGCCCCATGTGATCCAGGACCGCGCGGTGGACCGCACCTTTGAAGTCGACGGCCTGGCCGCCGGTACGCAGCTCGGGCGCCTTCTCGACGACGGTGACGGCCGCGCCGTGGCGGGCGAGCCAGAACGCCAGTGCCGGGCCCGCGATGCTGGCGCCGGACACGAGGACGGTGGTGCCGGTGAGTCCGTGGTTCGTCATGTCCCGACGGTCGCGCGGGCCGCTGACAGTCCGGCGACAGTCCGCTGACAGCCGCTGACGGCCCCCGAGCGGCCCGTGAGTGGCGATGGTCGCGATAGCGACGGCTATCGCCACTCACAGTGCAGGGCCTCCTCGCGGGGCAGGGCGGCACCGCGGGCGTAGGCAGCGGAGAAGGCGTCGGGACCGAGCAGGTTGCGGGCCGCCGCCGCGGTCCCTACGACGTGCCGGTCGCCCACCACCGCGGTTCCGCGCAGCGCGACGGCGACACCCAGCAGGAACGCGGCGCGCTCGGGGTCGGGGCCGGGGTCCAGCAGCGCCGCACCCGCCACACCCTCGACGACGTCGGCCCGGGCCGCGGCGAGCGG